>JANORJ010000127.1:0-8671 GCA_031415255.1 Chitinophagaceae bacterium
TGTACCGAAGCCGTTATTGCCGATGATGGTGGATTAAAAGAATTCTACCATGTAGCCAACATCCTTAGCCAGGATTTGGATGTAAACTTCTCCAACAAAGAGGACGACTTTGATACCATAGATTGGGAGTTCCGTTTCAAAGGTCATAACATCACCCTTCACTACAGCATTTACAACGGCATTTCTATTTTCCCTACAAAAACAAAAGATGCATTGAGCAAAGACAACAAAGCTGTAGTAGAATTGGCGACTGTTATTGAAGCAAAAATGTTTAATGAGGGGCAGAGGAATATTGCGTAAGAACTTATTAGCCCGGCTTTAGTACTACTATCAACTTCGTTGCAAGTTTACCCTGAGGCATCGAAGGGCACTCTTGTACGTTCTGTTCGCTACTGAGCATTTGCAACTACTTTACTAATTTTAAAATTTATTTATTTGTTATTCGCTTTATTGTTGAACCCCTCCGGGGTTCTGAATACATTCGTCATTTCCATTCCCCCGGATTTCATCCGGGGCTACCAACATTTTACCCCTACGGGTTAATAACTCCCTATCCTTTAATGCGTAAATAAATTGTATTGACTCATTAACCTAAGTCTTCCCTTTAGGGCAACCGAGCCTTAGCAAAGGTTGCAAACATCGTTCGGGGGCTAGTAACTCTTCTGCTCAATACTTTCCATAATACCCACATAACTCACATATCGGTCTTCATGTATTTCACCATTACGAGTTCCTTCTTTAATAGCACAACCCGGTTCATTAAAGTGAAGGCAATTATTGAATTGACAATTATTTAATCTGTCCCGCATTTCTGGAAAGTAGTGAGATACTTCCTGCTTTTCGATATCCACCAAACCAAATTCCCGCATACCGGGTGTATCAATTATCCGTCCGCCAAATGGAAGGTCATACATTTCGGCAAACGTAGTAGTATGCTGCCCTTTACCGCTCCAGCCACTTATATCCTGTGTTTTTAAATTGATATCGGGAAACACCACATTTAAAAAAGATGATTTACCAACTCCACTGTGTCCACTGATGAGAGTAGTTTTATTTTTTAATAGTTCAAGCACCTCTTCCACTCCTTCTTTCTTTTCTACGCTTACCAAAAAAACTTTATAGCCCACCGCTTCATACATGGCTTTCCATTGTTCATACTTCTCCATTTCCTTTGCTTTATACAAATCAGATTTATTAAAAACAATAAAAGGAGAAACATGATACATTTCTGAAGCCACTAAAAAGCGGTCAATAAATCCCTGGGAAGTTTTCGGCTCTTTCAATGTTGCTACCAGCATTGACTGGTCAAGATTGGCCGCTACAATATGATGCTGGTATTTATGCCGGGGTGATTGGCGGTTGATATAATTATTTCGTTTATGAATTTCATCTATGATGGCAGAATTATCTGTATCAGCTTGCGATTCTATTTCTACCATATCACCAACGGCCACCGGATTGGTAGAAGTTATGCCATCCAACTTCATCACCCCTTTCATCCTTGCATCCCAAAATTTTCCGGTCTCGTCCTTTACGGTGTACCAGCTTCCGGTTGATTTATAAACTGTTGCTTTCAAGTGTATATTATTATTTTTCAATTTTGCCACTTGTTATTCGCCAGTGATCTTCACCACAGCCATTAACATGTTTAAATACGGCTAATTTCATTAGCTTGCAAGATACCACTTCGCTTTCATGCTTCGTAGTACAAAGTAGCGGAATAAATTGTCAGGGAAACTTTCTAAAAAAAGTAAACTTCAATATCATTTCAAGGAAAAGGAAAGCCAGTGAAACCAGCACAAATGGAAGAAATCTTTCTTCCGACCGGTTAAAGGAAGTAATATCGATTTTTGATTTCTCTAAGGTATCAATCTGTTTGTAGGTATCCTTTAACCCTTGCTTATCTCTAGCCCGGAAATACTCACCTCCAGTTTCCACAGCAATCTTTTTAAGCAATGCTTCATCTATAAAATCAATGTTGGCGTTTTTAGGTTTATTTCTGTTTCCTGAAACTTCAACAATCGTAGTCGGCATAGCTCCCATACCGATAGTATAAACTTTTATCCCTTTCGACTTTGCAATATCCAATGCTGTTAATGGATCAATCAACCTGGTGTCTGGTGCATCTTCTTTACCATCAGTTATAAGTATTATGATTTTACTTTTTGATGGGCTTTTACTCAGCCTATCTACTGCAGTAGCCAGTCCTTCGCCAATTACAGTACCGTCTTTTAAAAAAGCCCGGCTTTCCAATTTTTGAATTTGAGAAATTAGTGTGTTTCTGTCGTTGGTTAAAGGACATTGTGAAAAACTTTCACCAGAAAAAATAACCAGGCCAATTCTGTCAACTGGTCTGCTTCGAACAAATTCTTCCGCCACTTCTTTTGCCACATCCATTCGTGAAGGTGGAATATCAGTAGAACCCATACTACCGCTTACATCCATGCAAAGCATAATGTCTATGCCTTCTCCATCTTTTCGCTGTTCATTACTTTTTTTTTGTGGACGGGCCAATGCTACTATCAAACAACTTAATGCCAGCAACCGGAGTATAAAAGGCAGGTGACGAAATCGGTTTTTCCAAGATGACACTGTAAATGCATGGGCTGTTGATACTTTTATAGTTGGCTGATTACTACTATATTTTTTTACATACCACCAAATCAATAACGGCAGCAATCCAAACAACCCGAAAAGCATCGGGTAAGCAAAATCCATATTTTTAATATAGTTGTATAACATGCCCCTATCCCCTAAAGGGGAATTTTAGTCTCCGATTTTTCGATGATTACAATTGTGTTTTTAATTTCCTCAAAACTGGTTCTAGTATCATCATCTGACGGAATATATTTCGCAAATTTTACAAAATCACTCAATCTTAATGATTGGGAAAGTTTATCAAATTGTTCTTTGTTCAAATTCAAGCTTTTCAATTGTACTACAAGATCGTCTGTTGTTTTTTGTAATGATAGTATTCCCTTCTTTCTAAAAATATATAACCTGAAAATATCTGTGAGTTTTGAATAATATAGTTTAGCGGCTGGCTTATCTCTTTCCAATTGTTCTAATTGCTTCATCGCTTCATCATAAGGGTTAATTACAACTTTCGATGCAACAACAGGCTCTGGTTTCTTTTTCCGCTGCAAATACAGCCACACTAATCCAAGTAATAAAGCTGCGCCTACAGCGTACCACCACCATTCTGTTTTCTTCTTAGCAGGCTTTACTTCCAAAATATCTTTTATATCATGATATTCCTGGTTAGGGTCAAAATCAGAAAAGATGACATCAATAGGGATGGTATCTGTTTTTACATTTTTCGAAAGGATAAAAGAAGGAATGACCCAGTGGCCTGAATCGAAACTGGTGATTGTATAAATACCTTTTATAGTTAAACCACCTTCTTTGTTGTTTGAATCTATAACCGGCTTTTTTAGCAATTCAAAATGCTCAACGCTGTCAATAATAACAAAATTTTTTGCAGACTTCGGAGATAGGTATGCTTCTATCGTTAATTGAATCGGTTCTCCAATAAGAATTTTATTTTTGTCAACCGATGCTTTAATAGTTGACTCTCCTTGTGCAATTACTATCTGCGCAAAAAAGAACGAGAGTAAGAAAAGTATTTGTCTTTTGAAAATCATTAGTGTTATCGATTCCTGCTAAGGAAGAACTTTTGAAGCACTTTTACATAATCATCACCGGTTTTTATATGCAGCAGATCGCATCCGGCTTTTTTAAATGTTTGAGTGCTATATTCAGTCACCCGAAAAAATTCCTGTTCGTAACTATAGCGAACAAAACTGTTGCTGCTATCAATCCATTTTGTACTGCCACTTTCTGAATCTTGCACCTGCAATAATCCAGCATCCGGTAATAGCTGGTCCATTTTATCATATAGTTTAATACCAATTACATCATGCTTTTTCCCTGCAATACGCAAAGCATCTTCATAATTAGCATCAATAAAATCACTAAGAATAAAAGCAATACTCTTTTGTTTGGTAGAATTAGTAAAATAACGAAGAGCTTTATTAAGAGCCGTACCCTTCCCTTTCGGTTCCTTACTCAACAATTCTCGTACAATATATAAAGCATGTTGCTTTCCTTTCTTTGGCGGAATAAAAGCTTCTATTACATTGCTATAAAATATTACGCCAATCTTATCTGCATTATTCACTGCTGAAAAAGCAATGACAGCTGCTAACTCTGTAATAATATCTTTTTTTCTTGCATGAGTAGTTCCAAATAAAGAACTGGAACTTATATCCACTAGCAACATCACTGTCAATTCTCTTTCTTCTTCAAACACTTTACTAAACGGATGTCCAAATCTTGCTGACACATTCCAGTCAATAAAACGAATATCATCTCCCGCTGCATATTCCCTTACCTCTTTAAACGACATGCCTTTTCCTTTAAAAGCACTGTGATACTCACCGGTAAATAAATCGGTGGTGAGTTTCTTGCTTTTAATTTCAAGCTCTCTTACTTTTTTTAATATTTCTGTGGTTGTCAGCATGTCAGGTGTGAAGTGTGAGGTGTCGGTTACTTTAAGTTCAAATTGTTCTCAAAATATTTTATTAGTCCACCTAAAAGTTTTCTACATTCCTCCAGTTGCAAAATAATTTCTGAAAGTTTTGTCTGTAGCAAATAATTCAAATCGGCTGCAATGTATAATTGTGTTTCTAATTCATATAAAGAGCCTCTGGCAATATGAAAGAACTGAATACTTTCTTTTTTGTACTGCCGTCCATATCCTTCCGCAATATTTGAAGGAATTGAAACCGCACTTCTCCGCATTTGTGATGTAAGGCCATACATTTCGTCTTTAGGAAAGTCTTTTGTCAAAAGATAAACCTCTTTTACAAAAGCCCTTGATTTAATCCAAACGTCCAATTCCTTGTAAGTTTTATATTCTGCCATTCCCCAATAAATTAATAATTATAAACTATTACGCTGACAACTCACACCCCACACCTGACAACCTTAAGGCACATTAATCTGCCGCAGCACATCCTCAATCACATCTTCCACTTTCACATTCTCTGCTTCTGCTTCATAGGTCAATCCAATCCGATGCCGCAATACATCTTTACAAATGCTTCTTATATCTTCGGGAATTACAAAACCTCTTTTATTTAAAAATGCCTGAGCTTTCGCTGCCAATCCTAAATTGATACTTCCCCTTGGTGAAGCACCATAAGAAATAAGCGGCTTCAATTTCTCTAACTTATATTGTTCTGGGTTTCTTGTTGCAAAAACAATATCAAGAATGTATTGCTCTATTTTTTCATCCATGTATATCTGCCTGGTCAAATTCTTAGCATCGATTACTTCCTGTATAGACACCACTTGTTTTATTGTTGCAAAATCTCCCTGAATATTTTGACGAAGTATTAATTGTTCTTCACTCATCTTCGGATAATCCACCACTACTTTCATGATGAATCTATCCACTTGTGCTTCGGGCAATGGATAAGTTCCTTCCTGTTCCAACGGATTTTGCGTAGCCAATACTAAAAATGGTTCATCCAATTTATAAGTATTGTCGCCAATTGTCACTTGTCTTTCCTGCATAGCTTCTAATAAAGCACTTTGCACTTTGGCCGGTGCCCTGTTTATTTCATCCGCCAAAATAAAATTGCCAAAGATGGGGCCTTTGCGAACGACAAATTCCCCCTTTTGTTGATTGTATATTAATGTACCAATTACGTCGGCAGGTAATAAATCTGGCGTAAACTGAATGCGGCTGAACTTTGCATGGATAGATTGTGCCAGTGATTTTATGGTTAAGGTTTTGGCTAACCCCGGCACTCCTTCCAGTAGCACATGGCCATTACTCAGCAGGCCAATCAGTAATCTGTCAAGCATGTGGCTTTGCCCAATAATGACATGGCCGATTTCTTCTCTTAATTTGTCGGTAAACTGTCCGGCGTGGCTAATTCGTTCATTTAGCTGCCTGATATCTTCTGCGGTTTTAAGCATGGGAAATATTTATTGAGTCACAAAATACGAACTTGCTGTATGCAAATTATTTGCCGTTATTATGAACGGCGGAAAATACCACACTAAATCAGGGTATTTTATCGTTTTATACCTGAAAAAAATGATTATTTTGTGTTCTCAATCCAAAAAACATGAAAAAACAAATTACACTTCTGTTTACAATCCTTGGTTTAACCTTATTTGTTCTTTCATCCTGTGAAAAAGATGATGACCCGGTTGTAAAAACAAAAACTGAATTAATAACCTCTGGATCCTGGAGATTTGGTGCGGCTACATTTGGAGGTGCCCCTGTTCCCCCAGGTGCATTACAACCATGTCAAACAGATAATATAATGACTTTTGCAATTGCTTTGACGGGTGTTCTTGATGAAGGTCTTACGAAGTGTAATGGCACTGACCCGCAAACTAAAACTTTCACTTGGAACTTTGCGAGTTCTGAAACAATATTAAATATATCCACTGTCTTATTTGCCGGTGGAAGCAGCCAATTTACAATTGTAGCATTAAATGAATCTCAATTAGTATTATCGCAATTTATTACTCCACCGGGTGGTACGGCACAAAATGCGGTAGTAACGTTTTTGCATTAAAATCAAGAAAGATACTTTCCCACTATCGGCACCCTTCTACCCACACCAAATGCTTTGGGCGAAATGCGGATGATGGGGCAAAACTGATTACGTTTATATTCGTTAACGTTTACCATTTTTAATATTCTGTCAACCAATGCAGCATCAAACCCCAGTGCCTTAATTTCCTTCGGGCCTTGCCTTCTTTCAATGTATTGATACAATATGCGGTCAAGAATAGCATAATCCGGTAATGAGTCTGAATCTTTTTGTCCGGGTCGCAGTTCTGCTGATGGTGGTTTTGTAATTATATTATCTGGTATAATTTCTTGGTTCCGGTTAATATATTTCGCCAGCACATAAATCTGCATTTTATAACAATCACCTAATACCCCAATTCCTCCAGCCATATCACCATACAACGTACCATAGCCTGTTGCCAATTCGCTTTTGTTAGAAGTATTGAGTAGTATGTATCCAAATTTGTTGGCAATAGCCATTAATAAGTTTCCCCTTGTTCTTGCTTGTATGTTTTCTTCTGCCAAACTAAATGGCAGATCTTTATAAATTGGTTTCAGTTCAGTAAGAAAACTTTCATAAATATTTTTTATGGGAACAATATCATACGGATTGCCCAAGTTTTTACTCAGTTGTTCTGCATCACTTACCGAATGTCCGGTTGAATATTGTGAAGGCATCAAAATTGCTCGTACATTTTCTTTACCTAATGCTTCGCATGCCAATGCTAATGTAACCGCACTGTCAATTCCTCCACTGCTTCCCAATATTGCTTTGGTAAATCCCATTTTTCTGAAATAATCTTTGATGGCCATGACTATGGCATTATAAATTTCAGCAGTGCATAAATTATAATCCAGCTCAGCGGGATTAAATTCTGCATCAGGTAACTCATTCGTCATAACCGTTATCGACTGAACAAAAGTTCCATCATCATTTAATTCAAAAATTTCCATAGCCTCTTCAAACAAAGGAAGCTGCTTGATAAGATTGGCATTTTTATCGAACACTAATGAAGCTCCATCAAAAACTATTTCTGTCTGGCTGCCTACACAGTTGCAATACAACATTGGCAATTTATATTTTGCCGTATTTAATTTTACAATGGCCTTCCTGTCTTCTACATGAGTATAATCGAATGGCGAAGCAGATAAATTCAGCATAATGTCTGGTTGCTGTTTCATCAGCTCATCCATCGGGCAGTTGCGGTACAATGGGTTGTCACCAAGATTCCAGATGTCTTCGCAAATGGTAACTGCCAATTTTTTTCCTTTAAATTCAATTACATTCCAGTTATACGCCGGTTCAAAATAGCGGTACTCATCAAACACATCATAGTTTGGCAGGCAGGTTTTGTGAGCCACTGCTTTCACTTCTTTGTTGTATAAAAAATAAGCCGCATTAAATAAATCTTTTCCTTCCCGCACGGGGTTTTTATCCGGTGCCCCTATCAGCACAGCAATTGTATCAGCATGTTGCTTAATTGTATCAATTGCCTGATTGCATTTATTGATAAAATCATCAAACTCTAAAAAGTCTCGGGGTGGATAGCCACAAACGCAAAGTTCTGAAAACAACACCAGGTCTGCCCCTTGCTCCTTTGCCCAATTAATACCTGCAATAATTTTTCGGGTATTATCATCAAAGTTTCCGATGTGATAGTTTTGCTGTGCTAATGCGATTTTCATAGAGCAAATTTATGGTAAAATACAAGCACACGGATGACACGGATTAGATAGATAAACATGGATTTTTTTAATCAGGACAAAAATCCGTTAAATCGGCAATGACATACAACAAGTCAGTAAAAGCAGATTAAATGTAACAAAAAAATGCAGGTATTCTCAAACGAATAAATAAGACTGGAGGCTACGAGAATCGGACTCGCTTGGTAGGATGGGAAGCCCGGCCAAGTTCACCAGAAACAGCCCCCGAAGGAACTGCAAAAATAGGATTTGCTTTGAAAGTAAAAAAGTGTATGTCGTAAGGATAAATGAAAGAGGTGAATGGTGATGTGGGAATAACAAACGAAGCCCTTAAAACAGACCACGAGGACTTTAAAAGGCTATGTATTG
>JANORJ010000128.1:0-2358 GCA_031415255.1 Chitinophagaceae bacterium
AAAACAATGTATTATCTGCTTAACACTGTATTTATACACTTCTACATTCAGTATTGCCGGAAAATTTAATTTATGCAAGCTGATGATAGCAGTTAGTATCAACAGAAAAAAACTTAGCGGTTGTATCAACAGATGAATAAACGATTGTTTATCTACATCTTTCCATATTTTATTAACTACTTTAAACATCAGACCCGCTAGGTAGCGGGAAATAAAACGCTTTAGCAGGATGACAAATAAAATAACACCCGCAACTACCAAGTAATTTTTTACCGGGTTATCCAACCAAATCTGTTCGAGGAAATCATTCATTGTAATGAATAGTTAAGCTGCAAAAATACAAATCACTGATGATATTGATTTTTAAAACGATTAACACCGATTGTCTATGTAAGTAACTTTAGCGGATTGAATAAATTTTAATACTATTAACTCCATTGCCATTTGAGTTTTTCATTAAGGCATAAAGGCGGGTGCTGCTAAAATTAAAGGCTTTGCTTTGGTAAATTTCTTCCGGCATTTTCCATTCATCTACCCGGAATGAAGTTATATCGTAACGAAACAGTGTATCTAATCGGGAACCAAAAATAAATTTACCGGCTACTTTAAAATTTTGCCAGTGGTCAATCATGATATTGTTCTTCAACGCCCCGAAGTAATCAAATACATACACTCCGTATATTGAATCGTAGACATACACATACCTGTTTTCATCAAATATTTTTACTGGAGAAGGTGCTGCGCCGAGTAGTAATCTGAAATCAGGTGTTTCCTGAATCAGCTTCCCATCTTCACCCACTTTTTTTAGTTTGTTTTCTATTTCATCATACACCCATATTTTATTATCATACGACTGCCCGATGGCTTTTGCCTGAAAAATGTTTTGTTTACGAAGGTCAATACTATTGACGGGGTTAAGAAACCGGTCTAACATTACAACTGTAGTAAAATCCCGATAATACAATAAAACTTTTAATGGATTGGAAACATCAATCAATGTAGCTTGACCAAATTTTTTAACATCATTATATACAGCGACTGAATCGCCGTTAGCATTAAATTTTTTTATCTGATTTCTGCTGTTGAGTATATAAATATTATCAAGGTTATCAACCGTAAACTCAACAATATCACCTTTCATCGTTTTTACAAGCCGGAAAGTGGTATCGGTTTGCGCCATTGTAGAAACAGACAGCAAAGAACAAATCAGCAATATGTTCAGTAGTTTCTTCATTTAATTCCTGATAATTTTATCATCCTTCCCTTTGTATGATTTTAGTTGCATGGTGGTGCCGTCGAAAACAGCATAAGTAAAATAAAGCATCCAATCACCCAAATTAATATACCGAGCCTCACCCACCTCACCCCCAACCCCTCTCCCTTCAAGTGAGATGGGAGTAAGACGATAATCTATAGCCAGGTGTCTATGCCCAAACACAAAAAAATCAATCTTTTTTTCTTTTAGCACTTCTTTGCAGTAAATAATAAGCCATTCTTTATCCTCTCCGAGAAAAACCTCTTCTTCTAAACCTGCGGCTCTACTACGGCGGCTCATGTAATTAGCCACGCCTATTCCCAATATGGGTGGAAAAATACCAAACAGCCATTTACTTACCGGGTTGCGAAATACTTTTTTCAATCGTTTATAGCCATTATCGCCGGGGCCAAGGCCATCGCCATGGCCGATTAAAAACTTCTTGCCGTTTCTTTCAAATTCTTTTGGTTTGAAGTAAACAGGAATATTGAGTTCTTTTGGAAAATAATCCTTCATCCACATATCATGATTGCCCACAAAAAAATGAATGGCAATACCGGAATCTGTAAGCTCTCCCAGTTTGCCCAATAATCTTACATATCCTTTGGGAACTACTTTTTTATATTCATACCAGAAATCAAACATATCGCCGAGGAGAAAAATTTCGGCTGCGTCATTTTTAATTTCGTCGAGAAATTTTACCAGCAATTTTTCTCTTTCGAGACTGCTGGCATGGTCGGGTACACCAAGATGGAAATCGGAGAGAAAATATATTTTATTTACCACAAGTAATTTTTCTGTAACAGTTTAGCCTGATACTATTTTGCAAACAGCAATGATAAGTAAAACGGGAAATAATATCATGTACTCATTATTTTTTTGAATTCATGTATTCAAGTATGTCACCGGAAGGAATAAAAGGCTTTCCGCTTACATCCCCATTGTACCAGTATATCCATGCTTCTGTTATCTCTCCTTTTATATGTATTTGAGCCACTTCCCTACGGTATAGTTTTATTTCGTCGGCTTCCACCGTCACTCCTTCATAATCATCGAGCTGACCGATGGCCCAGGAAAATTCATGTTCATTTTTTGCCTGGTAT
>JANORJ010000129.1:0-26449 GCA_031415255.1 Chitinophagaceae bacterium
TCGCCTTCGGCAATTTTTTGATGAAATAAAATATCATATCCCCAGGCCAATAAAAAAGTGATAGGAAAAACAATTATAAGATTACCAAAAAAAGAGGCAATCTGGCTGCGGGAAATTTTTGCGACCGTTGTAGCCAGGTTATACAAATCCGGTTCACTGTGTTTTTTTGTATCTAATGAACTGGCGACAGCACTCGCAGTAAATGCCGGTTGTTTGGTAGCCAGCGTTGACCCGGTATTTTCAATCATTATAAACCCAATACTATAATTGACACTGTAAAGAAAACCAATGGGCAGTGGAGCCAATTTTAATTTACCAATCAGGTTTTTGAAAATGGCAACAAAGCAAACAATCAATCCTCCCCACATGGCACTGCGTATCATTTTAAAATAATCTTTCCGTGAATCAGTGATGTATTTATGCCCTTTTGAACCTTTATGCTCCGCAATCTGGTAAGCGAGATAGCCAACACCCTGCGATAGAAACTCCCGGATACTGTTTTTTCTTTTTTCATTCCGCACTAATAATCTGAAAATATCCACAAACCTTCCGGTATCAAATTTATTATCAGCATCTAAAACATCTAACACCAGCAACATTCTTTCAAGTCTATTAGACAATATCAGCAAAAGATAGGTTTGTTGTATGCTGGCTCCTCTTTCAGAATGGCTCTCCCGGATATGATCTATTAACTCGTAACAATCCTTTATTACATTTTTTAACTGGGATGATGCCGCCATCACCTCATCGTCATGTGCATTATCCATCAACAGCTTTTCAAATTGATGCACACTATAATTCTGTAGCACAAACGGTGTGTCGTCGCTTCTTTTTTCTTCCGGCAAATAATCAAGCACTACTTTTTCTAACCCTAATTGCGCCACCTGAAAAGAAAGAATTTTCATGGATTGCAGCAGTTCTTTCTTTAGCGCATTATGTTGCGGGGTGAAACTGAAACCAACGGCTTGAAAGAAATCAATCCATGTTTGCCGGGGAATTGCTTCCACCCATTCGTAATCACTTTTTCTAAAAAAAACATTATTGATTACGTATAGAAAATCATTTTCATTTTGTAACGGTGGGAGTATTTTATGTTTTAACCTGTTTGATAATTCCTGCCAGAAACCTCTGGCCAAAGGAATACCACTTTCGGTAATAGCAGCAGTGAGGTCGGTGCTTATGATTTGAGAAACCAAAGCATGCTGTGTATTTGCCAATACAATTTTATGCTGCTGCAATTGCTCCGTTACCCGTTGCAGATTTTTCTCCGGGTTTCTACTTTTTTTTCCGGCGGCAGGGCGAATTTCAGAGAAAAGTGAAACTAAAAACCGGATCCCCTTTTGCCGCCCATGATGAGGCAATATCACATTGCGGGCTATGAGATGTTCAAAAAAATCAGTTTTCTTTTTTCTAAATTGAAATATCGCCATTGTTCCGAAAATACAACAACTCAGCCGGTTTAATGTTACGGGGATATTAAAGTAATAATTAAATAAATTCTCCGCCAATCATTACCTTATCAATAAGATTGGTGCCGAAGGAATAAGGCAGGTAGGCCAAAGAAGGGATTGGTTTGGTAAAAATGAGATTGGCTTTTTTACCGACAGTAATACTGCCGAGTTCATCCTGAAGTTCCATAGCATAAGCACCGTTAATAGTGGCGGCATTAATTGCTTCTTCTGGTAACATTTTCATTTGTATGCAGCTCATGGCTATCACCAGGTTCATATTACCAGATGGGGATGAACCGGGATTGAAATCGGTGGCGAGTGCAATAGCACAACCGGCATCAATTAACTTCCGTGCTGGTTGAAAGGGCATTCGCAAAAAGAAAGCAGCTGTTGGTAATAATGTGCCGATAGTAGTTGAACTGGCCAAAGATCTAATTGCCTCATCGTCCATTGTTTCTAAATGGTCAACAGACAAAGCACCCAACTTTACTCCTGTTTGTGTGCCACCAGATAAGTTAAGTTGATTAGCATGGATCTTTGGTTTCAACCCGTAACTCATTCCTGCTTTACAAATAGTTTCTGTTTCTTCAGGAGAAAAAAAACCTGTTTCGCAAAACACATCTATGTAATCAGCTAATTGTTCTTTTGCAATTACCGGCAGCATTTCTTTAATGATAAGATCAATATATCCCTGGTGATTTTCTTTGTACTCCATTGGGTAAGTATGGGCACCGAGAAAAGTTGCTTTAATAGGTATTGGAGCTATTTCTTTTAATTGTTTTATTACCCGTAGCATTTTCAACTCTCCTTCTACTGATAATCCATAACCGCTTTTTATTTCAGTAGCACCTGTACCCAATTGAATAAGTTCCAGCAACCGTTGCTTGGCTGATTGTAACAATTCTCTTTCACTTGTTGCGGCAATTTTTTTTGCGGAGTTTAATATTCCGCCGCCCTTTGCAGCTATTTCTGCATAGCTTATGCCATTTATTTTGTCCACAAATTCTTCTTCCCGGCTGGCGGCAAATACAAGATGGGTATGACTATCACACCAGGTAGGCATAACTATCTGGCCTGTGGCGTCAATTAGTTCATCATTGTTATTATCAGCCCAGCCCAACTTATCCATGTCACCATACTCGGTAATAATTCCGTTTTCAATAACGAGGTAAGCATTTTCTATACAAGGTAATTCTGCCAAATCCTTTCCCCGCAACAATTTATTTTGCTGACGGGTGTTGACGAGTTGTTTAATATTAGTAATGATAGTAGCTGGCATAGCTAACGCTAAATTAGTTGTAAAAACTTATTAACAATAAACAAAAAACCGCTTCGCTATTAGTGAAACGGTTTAAATAAATAATTTACGGAAAATCAATCGAAAGTTTACGATTTTCAGAGAACCTTCTTCATCAGCCAATCTGTTTGTGGATCATCACCCAGCATAAAAACATGAGTGGCAAATTTTTGAAATCCCCATTTTGTGTAAAAATCAATTGCCCGTTGGTTATCCTGAAATACTCCCAACCAAATGACAGCAGCTTTCTTTTCGTTGGCAATTTCAATACATTTTAGCATTAATGATTTACCAACACCTTTGCCAATAGAATTAGCGGTAGCATATATCCGGGCAATTTCGATTGCATTAGTTGTACCAAACTCAGGCGGGTTATTGTTTTCTCTTATCCTTACATAACCAACAGGTTCTTCGCCATCATAAGCAAGTAAGAAAATACTACCTGGCGTTGTCACTTCTTTCATCAACGCCTCTTTAGTGAAGTCTTCATTCATGAATTTATCCATGTTCGCTTTGGTGTTCTGCAAAGCAAACGTTTCATAAAATGTTTGGCGGCTTAACTCAGCAATAAGTTCAGCATCGGCGTCAGTGGCATAGCGGTTAGTTACAGTTGTCATACTGCAATCTTAAATATTTTCAATCACCATTGCAGAAGCACCGCCTCCACCATTACAAATTCCTGCTGCACCGTACTTTGCTTTATTCGCTTTCAACACATTAATAAGTGTAACAATTATTCTGGCTCCGCTACAGCCAAGGGGATGACCGAGTGACACCGCACCGCCATGTACATTCACTTTTGCGGGGTCAAGTTTCATTCGTTTACTGTTTTCAATACCAACTACAGCAAAAGCTTCATTCAATTCCCAATAAGAAATGTCTTCCATTTTTAATCCGGCTTTCGCTACAGCTTTCGGTACAGCTATGGCAGGAGAAGTAGTAAACCATTCCGGAGCCTGTTCTGCATCTGCATACGATAATATTTTAGCAATAGGTTTCAATCCCATCTCCTCTGCTTTTTCTTTGCTCATCAATACCAATGCCGCTGCGCCATCATTCATCGTACTTGCATTGGCAGCTGTCACCGTTCCGTCTTTTGTAAAAGCAGAATTCAACGTTGGTATCTTATCAAACTTTACATTGAATGGTTCTTCATCCTTTGCAAAAACTATTGGGTCGCCTTTGCGTTGTGGTATCTCTACCGGTACTATTTCATTATCAAATTTTCCGGCAACAATGGCAGCCTGGCTACGTTTATAGCTTTCAATAGCAAATACATCCTGCTCTTCCCGGCTAATGCCACAGGTTTTGGCACAAAGTTCTGCTGCATTACCCATTGCCTTACCATCATACACATCTGTTAGCCCATCTTTTGCCAATCCATCTATAAGCGATGTGTTACCATATTTATTCCCCCACCGTACACTGTCTGCATAAAATGGAACATTACTCATACTTTCCATACCACCGGCTACCACAATATCTGCATCACCCAGCATTATGCTTTGTGCAGCCTGTGCAATAGCCTTCATACCACTGGCGCAAACTTTATTTACCGTGGTACAATTTACCTCATCTGGCAAACCAGCAAACTTTGCTGCCTGCCTCGCCGGAGCCTGACCTAGGTTGGCCTGAATTACACAGCCCATTAATACATCTTGTACCTGCTCTCTTCTGATACCGGCCTTATCCACAGCACCTTTGATGGCAACAGCTCCTAATTGAGTAGCAGATAAACTTTTTAAAGAACCGCCGAAACTACCCATTGGCGTACGTACGGCTGATATGATATAAACTTCCTTCATATTGCTAAATTTGGTTGCAAATATAACGATTGTTAGTGGCTACTTTTACACCAAAACTAATGGTCAAGTTGTTTCGTTAATTTAGGTTGTATAGCATTCAATTTACAATTGCAAATTCAAAACGGCTGATAAGCTGAAATGAAGTATTTTTATACCACAAAATAAATAAGACAGCTTACTACTGTCCATATATACCATATGAATAAATTGAAGCCTTCACGGATTGAAGTAATGCATTACTTGGCACAAAAAATTGACAGTATTATTGATGAGTTTCTTAAAAAAATTGATACTAGCTGGCAACCTGCCGATTTTTTGCCTGTTAGTTCCGGTGAAAATTTTACCAAAGAAATTAAAGAATTACAAGCTGAATGTAAAGGTCTGCCGTATGATTATTTAGCGGTGTTGGTTGGTGATGTAATTACGGAGGAAGCCTTACCAACCTACGAAAGCTGGTTGATAGAAGTGGATGGTATTACAAAAACAGAACCGCAGGGCTGGAGTAAATGGATAAGAATGTGGAGTGCAGAAGAAAACAGACATGGTGACTTGCTGAATAAATTTTTGTACCTCTCCGGCCGGGTTAATATGCGGCAGATGGAAATAAGTACCCAGCATTTAATTGCTGATGGTATGGATATAGGCACTGCAAAAGACCCTTACAAAAATTTTGTGTATACTTCATTCCAGGAATTGGCTACGAATATTTCTCACCGTCGCACGGCTACACTGGCCAAAAAACATGGCAGTGACCAACTATCCCGCATCTGTGGCGTTATTGCTTCCGATGAAGCCCGTCATGCCAAAGCTTATAAAAGCTTTGTAACAAAAATATTCGAGATTGATGCCAGCGAAATGATGCTGGCGTTTGAACACATGATGCGTAAACGCATTGTAATGCCAGCCCATTTTCTACGACAGGCAGGCGAATCTATCGGTAAAACTTTTGCTCATTTTAGTGATGCTGCCCAGCGTCTTGGTGTATATACCAGCAGAGATTACACTCATATTTTAGAATCGCTGATAGCGGAATGGAATATTGGAAATATTTGCAGCCTGACCGATGCAGCCGAAAAAGCCCGGGATTATTTGATGACGTTACCCGACCGCTTCAAAAAGATTTCGGAAAGGGGTTTAAAAGCACCAGTGGAATATCAGTTTAACTGGATACAATAGACCAACTCAAAAATTAACCCCATACAAAGAAAAACAAGCCCAGTCAGCTGGGTTAGGAAATTTTTTCCGGGTATCCAGCTCCGCCAATCGTAATGGTTCCGAAGGACTATGGATATTTTTATTCTGCAAATGAAAAATAAACCGGCTCATCAGGAAAGAAGTGGACTCATCATTAACACTCCACAAACTCATTATCACCTGGCTGGCTCCAGCTATTAAAAACGACCTGGCTAATCCACCAGTTATACCAGCTTCTTTTGATTGACCAAGTGCTGTTTGGCAGGCAGACAAAATAACTAATTGTGGAAAGCTATTTTCGCCAGTGTACAGTGTATCTCTCAACTTCATAATATCTCTTGAAGTAAGAAACGGGTCTTTATCGCCACTTAAAACTAAAAAATTATTATCCAACGGATTTTCCTGTGCCGAGATTGCATGAGTGGCAAAATAAACGACATCAGATTGTCTGATATTATTAAGTACATTAGATTTAGTAGCTTCTTTTCCTTCCAGCAAATTGTATTTTTTTGCAAAGGGAATTGCTGTTTGAATTTCTTTTTTAGCCCCCGGCAAATCCGGAAAAATATACTCCCCCTTGGTAGGATAAGCCGGATTGCAAATAAATAAAGGGTTGTCGAGAGTAAAAGAAACACTGTCATACGAATAGTAATCCCGGTTTACTATCAATCGCTTTCTTAATGCCACTACATCCAACAAACTTGAAGCAACACTGAAACTACAGTTATCAATAAGGTAAGAATTATCATTGTAAGGCTTCAGCAATTGGAAGGGAAAAGCACCAATGGAAAAGGCAGGAACAATTATTAAATGTTTATATTTTTTACTAAAGCTATCTGGCAGTAACAGACGGGTGGCATTTTTTACAGCTGTTTCAAAACTTACCACTTTTTTATTTTTGTTGGTTAGTTCCTTTGGCTGCACTCCCCTTTTCTGTGGAGACCTGTTTTTTGCTAATCCATAAATGTTTAGTGAATTATAAATGTCCGTATTAAGTTTTTCCAGCTGTTTTTTTGTAATTGGGATTACTTTTTTTTCTTTCACCAGTCCGGGTTCAATAAAAAAACGATAGAGACTATCATTCTTAAAGAAATAAAATACAACAGCCAGTTTTGAAGCCTGGCTGCCTGGAAATAATAAAGGTAGTGCCCTAGCAAAGTCATCAATAGATGAAATCCCTTCTTTCCCTTTTGAAATATATTTTTCAATTTCCCAATTAGTCATGGCCCTGCCCCGGTATCCTTCGCTTAATTGTTCTTCATAAATCGCCAGAATATCTTTTTCAGACAAATTGCCTTTGCCGGCTTGTGCTTTCAGTAAGTTAGAAATAGTGAAACAAAGAATTAAAAATAGTAAATGAAGGCCGTATTTCATCAAAGCTAGTTTTCAGAAAGATACAACGATTTTATGCTTAATGCCATTAAACTGTTTTGAATTAATACCCTGAACGGGGTATTCATATCGTCTGATTCTTTATTAACTTTCGGAGAATTAAAATCTTTCCTGCATGAAAAAAAGTGTCGTCGTTATATTTTGTATAGCAACATCTTTCCGACTGCATGCACAAAAAACTAAAGTACCCGCTATTCCGGGAACAATCAGACTTACTGATTCTGTTGCCTGCACACCTATAAAAGACCAGAGCCAAAGCCCCACTTGCTGGGTATTTGGCACCAACTCCCTATTTGAAAGTGATTTAATAAAACAAAATAATACCCGGCTCAATCTTTCTGAAATGTTTATAGTCAGGTATGCGTACATAGATAAAGCAAGGCAATTTTTGGCTACAAATGGCAAAACCTATTTTGAAGGCGGTGGACAATTTCATGATGTGATAAGGGTGGTGAATAGGTACGGTATGGTGCCGGAACAAGTGTATAATGGCAGACCGAATGAACAAGTAAGCCATAACCACAGCAGGTTGGATACAGCAATGAAAATTTTTATTCATCAACTTTTAAAAGAAGAAAAAAGAGATCTAGATGATACCGATTTAAAAAAAATAAATGATACGTTAGATAAATACTTGGGTAAAGTACCAGCAAATTTTCACTATGAAAATAAACTGTACACACCAAAAACATTTGCAGCTGAAGTAGTAAAATTTGGCAATGACTATGTTGAATTAGTATCCTTTGCAGACAAACCCCTCTACAAACAATTAATACTAGCTGATAAATACAACTGGGCCAACGATAGTTTTTATAACATTACTCTTGCTGATATGCACACTGTAGTGGACACTGCCCTTCACACCGGCTGGTCGGTTGGTTGGGAGGGTGATGTAACAGAAGAAGGTTTTCATTATTATGGTGGTTACGCTTCATTTGCAGATTCAGCGCATCAATACGACGAAGAGCGGCTGGCAAATTATAAAAGTGAAGTAACCGAGAGAGATCACATGCTGCAAATTACCGGGATAGGCAAAGATGAGAATAATAAAAAATGGTATTATCTGAAAAACTCCTGGGGCACTTTTTTCAGCAAATACAATGGCTATCTTTTTATGGAAGAAAACTATTTTCGGTTAAAAACAGTAATCCTTTTTGTAAATAAAAAAGGGTTGCCGCAAAGTCTGAAAGATAAATTAGGCCTTAAATAATTTCGATATTGTTACTTATCAGTAAAATATTTCTCCGGCAGTTATTTCAAGATTACTTCTCCATGCTATCGACAATATCCGAGGTAGGGGAAAATAATAGGGGCCAGATTATGATTATGCTGGTATGATTCAGTAACTTGAAATAAAAAATGCCCCGTTCACACCACCGCAAAAAGCACAGAGAACATCTGCGACAATACCAGCACAACAGCGAAGGAGCTTCTGCTAAAGGGAAAAAAGCGAAAGTTACTGGCACTTTTGCCATTGTAGGCGCCATACTTGGAATAGCAGTAGGTTATTTTGCCACCGATGGCGTTATGCTTTGGGTAGCTTTTGGAGCAATAGCTGGCGGCTTAGCCGGGTACCTTACGGGTCGTTATTTTGATAAAGATGGAAATGCATAAAGAAGGAAGCTGGCAAAATGCTTTCAAAGTCCGGTTATATTGATACCGGGATAAGTTTTGTACATTTGTAAAAATTAGTAGTATGACACTTTTTGTAGCTGGTCTGCCCTATGACCTTGATGATGCTGAACTGGAAGAAATATTTGAAAAATTTGGCACTATTGCTTCAGCCAAAGTTTCTATGGATCGGGAAACAGGCAAGAGCCGAGGTTTTGGTTTTGTGGAAATGCCAGTTGAAGCTGAGGCAAAAGAAGCCATTGAACATCTAAATGATATATCGCTTGGCAAAAAACCATTGGTAGTGAAAAAGGCAGAAGATCGTCAAGGTGGCGGTGGTTCTGGCGGCGGCGGATACCGTGGCGGCAATAGCGGTGGCGGAGGTAACAGCGGCGGCGGAGGTGGATACCGTGGTGGCGGCAATAGCGGCGGCGGAGGCTATAATAGTGGCGGCGGTGGAGGTGGATATAACCGAGATAGAAATCGTTATTAAAGAATATAAAAAAACCTCCTTATTGGAGGTTTTTTATTGATAGAAAAATTGTGACTAGTTATTTATATCCATTCCATTCTCTCGCCTCCTTATCAAACAACCACCAAATACCATTGGCATAAGCAAAATTAAAATTGGTATAAACGGTTATACCATCAGGCACTTTAAATGATTTTGTCATCATTCCTTTGCGGTTATAAAGTTCAATCTGCATAAGGTTGTAATTTAAAATAGCAAATTCTGCATTGGCAATTCCGGTGTAGCACAATGAGGTAGCATTATAACCGTCAGAAACTTCCTCCATCTCCTCCTCATCTTCTAATTCCTCTTCCACAATTTCTGGGCCTATTCTTTTTAACTCTATTACATCATCAGCTGCTACTCCTTTCAATGAATATGAATAGACGCTACCTTCTTTCAAAAAAGAAATTCTTTTCTTTGCTGCATCAAATACTCCAACACTTTGCGCATCTGGCTGTACCATACCGTCCATTAGTTGCACAATATCCTGAGGTATGCCTTTCGTATTTAAAGTATAGCTTATCCAACCGCCCTCATCATAACTATTTGCCTCAATTTTTTTTGAACCCGTATTATACCACATACCTCTGAGATCAACCATAGTTTCCAGTTCATCAGCAGATAATCGTTTACCTGTAGCATCAAAAACAGCTAAGGGATAAGAAACATTGCCAGCAAATGCCGCATAGTATTTTTTCATTACCGGATGCCATACCACCGAAGCTCCGTTACTTCCGGTTCCATCTGGCATAGTAAGAGTAATTATTTTTTTTATCGGCTTTACTGCTACCAACTGTGCAACAGCAATGCTACTTACAAATAAAATACTGAGAAAGGCAAGGAAGGTTTTTTTCATTACTTAATAATTTAAACTTAAAGATGGTGGTTAAAGTTCGAAATTCCATACCGTTTGCAGGGTATTTTGAAATGCTCCTAGTATTAAAAGATGAAGACAGATTAATGATTTATTTTATCAATTAACCAATCTGCAATTTTCGGTATAAAGCAAATCTGTTACCACCTCACATTCGTATATTTCATATGTTTTCATCCCTAAAAATAATTACAGTTTCTTTTGTAGTTGTAATTGTCTGCCAGCATGTATCTGCACAACTGATTGACAATAGTTCCACTTTTCGGGATATAAATAATAAAAGTTATTTTCGATTTCACTATGATAATGACTTTTTTACTAATACCGATTATTACTATTCACAAGGCATAACAGTAGAATATGTACACCCTTCATTGGAGAAATTTCCACTATCAAAACTTTTATACAAAACAATAAATAGCAATACTAAATATGGCCTCACCTTCAATTTATTTGGCTACACCCCTACTAGCACCAATAGCAATGATATACTATATGGCGACAGACCATTTGAAGGAAGTATGTCGCTAAAAATGTTTGCAATTTCTTCCAACAGTTTCAAACAACAAAGAGTATCATCAGCTTTAAGTATAGGTGTAATTGGCCCCGCAGCTTTGGGGGAAGAAATTCAAACTAATATTCACCGCTGGACAGGAAACAAAATTCCCAAGGGCTGGCAGCACCAGATTAAAAATGATATTATTATCAACTACCAGTTAAATATGGAGAAGAAATTACTGACAACAGATGCTTTCCTTTTACATGGAGCTACTGAGTTAAGGGTTGGCACATTACATAACAAAATAAACGGTGGTATTAATTTTATGGCCGGACATTTCAATAATCCCTATCAAACTGAAAAGAAAAAGAAAACAACATACTATTTATACGGGCAAAGCAGGATAAATCTTGTTGGCTATGATGCCACTATGCAAGGTGGTCTTTTTAACAGGAAAAGCATTTACACTATTTCAGCTAGTGATATTTCGAGAATTACTTTTCAGGCAGATGCAGGAATTGTATTAAACTTCAAAAAAATATTTTTCAGTTATAGTCAATCTTTTCTTTCTAAAGAATTTCGGACAGGCAAAACGCATCGTTGGGGTGGAGTTAGTATTGGGCTTGCATTTTAGAACATGTCAGGTCTGAATATTTTTTTGAACTCATCCAGTTTTTGCTGGTACAATGATACTTCCGGTGCTTCTGTTGCTGCTTTCTGATAATATAAAAAAGCATCTGCCGGATAACCACTGTTCTCAAGCGAAAAAGCGATACGAAAATATTGAGCGGCTTTATCTTCCGGTATATTCACCGCATTTTTAAACCTGAGAACCTGCTGGTTAACTATTTTTACAGACTGATATTTAACAATGCCGCCTTTTGAAGTACCTGTTCGTTTTGTAGCCACTGACCAACTATAACTTTCGCCCAATCGCATATATCTTTTAAGACTATCCAGCAGGATGAAATTACTGGCAACACTATCAGCATATACTGTTGTATTGGTTTTGTTTTTTGTAAGTGTAAAATAATATTTGCCTGAGTAGTTTATGCTTGTTTTCCAGGATAAAGGAAAACTACCAGACGCATAGTTCATGCTATTTAATCCTTCAATAAATTCAATTTCTAATTCTATATCTCCCCTTACCGGCGCATCATTTTTAGCAACACTGCCCTTCTGATCTCCGTTTTCGTTTTTATAATCTTCGCTCCGGACATATAACTGATCCCACATGTATTTAAAAAACTTTGATGTCAGAGAATTTCTGCCATTACTACACGAATCCTTCCATTTAATAATCGGGAAAGTGCCAGCTTTGGTTACAGACAGTGGTTTGCCCTGTTTACAAACCATTGTCAACTTTGCTTGTGGCTGCGTTTTAATAGATGAGCCGGGTTTTAATACCTTACCAATCTTTACATTCGATTCTTTATTATTTTCTATTACTGTTACCGTTCCTTTCATGGAATAGACGAGCAGTTCATCTCCTTTTTGAGCAAAAGAATCAGCTGCAAAAAATAAACCAATGAGACCAATAAGCATATAACGGTCTTTCATTTAGAAATGATTTTATTATAAAGGTACTGGTATTTAGAAATGGAAAAATACCGTGCTGACGGTAGCAGGCAGGGATGCTTTTGTTAACTAATTATTGACAGCATTTTGGCATATGCCAATGTTTGCTGTAAATTGTTGTTTCATTTACACAAACGACACATTTGCTTTATGGGAGATCTTCAGGTAAAGAAACAACCAAAGAAATACGATGTAGTAATAGTGGGTTCTGGTGCAGGTGGTGGCATGGCCGCCTACATGCTGGCCAATGCCGGGCTAAAAGTTTGCATTGTTGAAGCCGGTTATATGTATGACCCGCAAAAAAACATTACACAATTAAAAAATCCCTGGGATAGCCCCCGCCGTGGAGCCAGTACAAAAAATCGTCCCTTTGGCGATTTTGATGCCTGCTATGGTGGCTGGTCATTAGAAGGTGAACCGTTTACTAAAGAAAAAGGTACTGACTGGTCGTGGTGGCGGGCAAGAATGCTTGGTGGCCGTACCAATCACTGGGGAAGAATTTCTCTTCGCTTTGGCCCAAAAGATTTTAAAAGAAAAAGTATTGATGGATTGGGAGATGACTGGCCCATTGGTTATGAAGACATAAAACCTTACTATGACCGGGTGGATAAACTAATTGGTGTATTTGGCACCAACGAAGGCTTAGAAAATGATCCGGATGGTTTTTTTCTGAAACCACCAAAGCCAAGATTGCATGAATTATTTATTAAAAATGCAGCTACACAAGCTGGTGTAAAAGTTATTCCTTCCCGCCTTTCTATTTTAACTGAAAAATTAAATGATGACAGGGGTGCTTGTTTTTTCTGTGGCCAATGCAGCAGAAATTGTAGTATGGCCAAAGCCGACTTCTCCTCCCCTAACGTATTAATATATCCTGCCATGAAAACAGGAAATATTGATGTGATAGCCAATGCAATGGCAAGAGAAGTGTTGACAAATGCAGAAGGGCTTGCAACTGGTGTTTCTTACATCAACAAAGAAGATATGATGGAATACCAGGTGGAAGGCAAAGTAGTGATTGTGGCAGCAAGTGCTTGCGAAAGTGCAAGGTTGCTACTTAACTCAAAATCGCAACGTCATCCCAATGGATTAGCCAACAGCAGCGATGTGGTAGGTAAGTATTTACATGATTCAACCGGCGCAGCGTTGGGCGGTATTCTTCCACAATTGTTTGACCGGAAAAGATACAACGAAGATGGTGTGGGTGGTATGCATATTTATTCGCCGTGGTGGTTGGATAATAAAAAACTTGATTTTCCAAGGGGCTATCATATTGAATATTGGGGTGGCCAAAGCCAGCCATCTTACGGTTTTAGCTGGGGAATTGAAAACCTGAATGGAAAATATGTAGTAAAAGGAAATCAAAAAGAAGGTGGTGGCTATGGTGCATCTTTAAAAGAAGACTATCGCTATTTCTATGGTTGTGGTGTCGGTATGGCAGGCCGTGGCGAAGCTATTCCGTTAGAAAGCAATTATTGTAAGATAGACCCCGATGTGGTAGATAAATTCGGCATCCCTGTTTTAAAATTTAATGTAAAATGGAGTGAGCATGAAATAAATCAGGCGAAGCATATGAAGGAAACCTTTAAAGAAGTAATGCATAACATGGGTGCGGTTATTACCTGGGGAGGCGATGATGATGAAAAAAATCAATGGGGATTATCGAAGCCGGGAGAAATCATACATGAAGGAGGAACGGTGAGAATGGGGAATGATGCAAAAAAATCTGCACTCAACAAATGGAGCCAGGCACATGATTGTAAAAATCTTTTTTGTGTGGATGGTGGTCAATTTGTGAGCCAGGCAGATAAAAATATTACCTGGACGATATTGGCATTGAGTATGAGAGCCAGTGAATATATTATTGATGAAATGAAAAAACAGAATTTGTAAACTTCGCTTCCTTGCGTGAAATAAAATAATTATGGACAGACGTAAATCGCTCAAACTAATTGTTACTGGTGCTATAACAGCACCCCTCGCCATCGCCGGTTGTAAAACGGATGATAAAAAAACAGTTGAGGTAAAAGCAAATGAGCCGGTTTTTAATCTCGACCGCAACCCAGATGAATTGAAATATGAGAAGGGATTATTGGCGCAGGAAAATTTTTTTTCCGAACATGAATTTGCAACCATCGCCGTACTTGCCGACATCATTATTCCGAAAGATGAAATCAGTGGAAGTGCCAGCGAAGCGAAAGTGGCGGACTTTATTGAGTTTATTGTAAAAGATATGCCCGACCACCAGATACCTATGAAAGGCGGGCTTCGCTGGCTGGATATGCAATGCCTGAAGCGATATGAAAAATCGTTTAAAGATTGCAGCCATGCGCAGCAAATAGAATTAGTGGATATGATTGCTTATCCGAAAAAAGCAAAACCTGAAATGAGTCAGGGTGTCAAATTTTTCAGCTTGATGAGAAATTTAACTGCAACAGGCTTTTATACTTCAGAAATTGGAGTCAACGATTTAGGCTATGCTGGTAACAAGCCTACTCAATGGAATGGTGTACCTGATGATGTGCTGCAAAAATACAAACTTGCTTACTCGGAAAAAGAGCTCAAAGAATGTGTGAGTTTTCCGGTTAAATAATAAAGTCTAATCTGCTTTCTGATTAATACATAAAGTCATTAAACCCTATCAACTATGTGCAAAAAAATAATGCTACCTGTAATCTTCTTTTTTTTTTGCACCAATCTTATAGCACAAAACAATATTGGCCTGTTTGAACAATGCAATTATACAGGCAAGAAAGCCTACCTTATTCCAGGCTCTTATAAAGGCTACCAGCTACAAATAGGAAACGACAAACTTTCTTCCTTGCAGATACCAGATGGCATGAGAGTAACTATTTATGAACATGATGATTTTAAAGGCAGGTCAGTTACTTACACAGCAAGCATTGCCTGCCTTACTGAAGGCTGGAATGATAATACATCGTCAATAGTAGTGGAAAATTTGTATGGCAATCAGAATAACTACAACCACAACGATTATATTACTTTTTATAACGATTGCTATTCAAAAGGTTATTCCCAAAGCTTTCGCACCGGTACTTATTATGGCAATCAACTAGGACCTTTAAAATTAAATATCTCCTCGTTCTCAATTTATGGAAACCTGAGAGTTAAAGTTTATACAAGCAGCGACAATGCTTCCGGCTATTCTACTATGTTTGAAGCTACCCAAACTTGTCTCAGCAGTTCATACAGCGATAAAATCAGATCAGTAGTAATAGAATATAAACCAACCCAACCTGTTTACCAGCCAGACTACCCTTCTAACAATGGTAACAGATCGTATGCTACAGTATTTGCCGATTGCAATTATGGTGGCAATAGTTTACGCCTTGCCCCCGGCTATTACCAGGGAGATAAATTAGGCTTACTTAGATATAATATTTCTTCTATTGAAATTCCATATAATTTAAAAGCAAAAGTTTTTATCAATAATGAAAACCTCGATGGTACGTCTTATATCATAGGCGAAAATACTAGTTGCCTGTCTGGCAACTTAAATAACAGGATTGGTTCGTTAATAATAGAGGAACCCAATGGCTACAATAACAACCCCCAATATCCGCAGTACCAGCAGCCAGCAAATGAAAGGGTAATCTTATATTCTGATGCAAATTACAAAGGTCTTTCAGCATCTGTTTTGCCCGGCACCTACAGCACCATGCAGCAGGCTGGTTTTATTGACAATAATCTTAGCTCACTATTTCTTCCGCCCGGATACAGGATAGTATTATATGAGTTTGAAAATTTTGGTGGTAAGACTTACACTATCACTGCCACCAAAAGTAGTTTTAGCATATCCAAATGGAATGATAAAGCATCTTCCATTGCTATTTACAGGAATTAACGGTAGAACAGAACTCTGTTTCATTGTTTTGAACGGAAAGGAGTTCCGTTCAAAACTATTTTCAGGAAGCAGCCCGCCAAATTAAAAAGCCATTAATTATTACAAAAATTGAAATAACTCCAAAAAATGCTCTCCGGTCTATTTTAAGGGATCTTTTTCGCTTGGCCTCATCACCAGATTCAAAAAGGCGAAGAGAAAAAATAATAATACCAACTATCAACAGTATAAAAGTGAAGGTAAGGTTGTGTACATTATCCATCAGTGTATTAGATGTGGAACCTGGTATAGCAGATTCTACTATATATTTATTACCAATGGCAGCAAACAAACCACCTACACACAATCCAAATCTTGAATCCTGATTTTCGGATGATACAAAAAATACCAGACAGGAAATCAGAAATGCCACATAAGCACCGGTCAGCATTTTGGCCAGCATCAGCCAGGAGTTGTTACGGCTTATCACTAACTCCGCTACTACTCTCGGATAAGTACTACTGCCACTCAGCTCAGGGTTTCCATAAGTAGTTTTATAGGTTCGTTTATCAGCCATTACACTAAATGAAACAATACTCCATTCTTTTGAATTGAAAGAACAATCCACTTTTGAGTTGGCCGTATCTGCCAGATAAATAAGTTGCGAAGCATCATACCGTGCATCTTCCAGTTCAATTACCAAGCGTTGCTCATCAAAAGGGAATTTAGATACATCCCATTGGTGCATCAACTGCGCCTTGCATTTTTGAGTGGCCCAGTTTACATCCCCTTTTTTTTCTATGCTATAATGGTTGAACTCAACATTTTTACTGTTGGGCATTTCAAGTGCATCTTCAAATTTCAGGCTATCGTTTTTATAATTCATCCAAAGCCAGAAATCTGCCATAAAACTTTTTTCCTCAATATTGAAATCGTAAACTGTAGTAAGATATAAACCCAGCTTGCAGGTATCCTTTTGGGCTGTTGCCAGGTTGGCGGTAAAAAGAAATAAGGCGAACAGCAGTGTCCGGTTTTTCATACTGGTGGATTTTGTCCCTCAATGTACAGCTAATACCGGACAGGTGGGGTGGTTCATCTTACTATTGGTTATTCATTAAACGCAACAATAAGAATAGTAGTATTGACTAATACTTTGACCGGAGATTAACTAAATGGATACCATTAGTTTCGACTATGTAGTATAAAAGCTAAATCACTTATCTGTCTTTTCTTCAAAAAGTTCTTCGTAAACCGGGCTTTCAGTTTTTGATAACCTGTCCCACCAGGTAAAGTACAATCCAAAATTATATTTGTATTGCTTGTGATGAAGTGAATGATGAGTAGCACCAATTACAGATCTGCCAATGAAATTTTTCGAAAACCATTTTGGATAAATTTCAATATCAAGGTGGTTAATTACACTGCTTACAGACATAATGGTTAGCATAATAACCAGCACATAGAGATTTAATGGTAGAAAAAGCAGAATCAATGGTAGAAAAATAGCCTGTATCAATCCTTCTAATGGATGAAAAGAAAATGCTGTCCAAGGCGATGCGATGTGACTATCATGATGCCATTTATGCACCACCCTGAAAATTTTCGGAATATGCATCCATCGGTGCAGCCAATAATAATACGTTTCCTGAAGCAACAATGCAACGAATAAACTTACCGGCAGCCACCACAAAGGATAAGCATGTATGTCTTCATACAACCTGGTATATCCTTTTTGCCATAGCAACAATAATACTGCTCCCGAAATACCAAATAAAATA
Source organism: Chitinophagaceae bacterium (assembly GCA_031415255.1). Classification (GTDB taxonomy): domain Bacteria; phylum Bacteroidota; class Bacteroidia; order Chitinophagales; family Chitinophagaceae; genus JJ008. The sequence goes on from JANORJ010000129.1 coordinate 17,835, forward strand.
GCAGTTGTATTACTTCTGATAATTTCTTTTTTAAACTGGCCGGGGTTATAATCTCTCTGGTTAACTTTACGACTCTTCCACTTGTCACGCTGCCACACATAAAATACACAATAAAATAAACCTGATAATAGAAAGTAGCGACCCACTACAACTGCATACACAACAAAGGCTGCAAGGAGAAACCATAAAGGGTTTGAAACATCTGGAAGTTTATCCACCGGTTCTTTGTTTATTTTTGTTAAGGCTGAAGGTTAAAGCTAATGAAAGTTGTGCTAACAGGGAAAATAGCGATAGCTGTAATGAGCAATGGTTTTTTTCTATCTTTTAATAAAATAACCTATTGACAGCGTTAACATTCAAAAGTTAATTTCCGGTTTTCTGTAACCTTGTCCCTACCTACCCGTCTCACTATTGTAAAAGTTAAAAAACAAAAAAATCTTCATTGATTTTTGGTCTTACGAAAATAATCGTATATTCGGGCAATAAATCTTTTTATAATGTCAGTGCCAAAAATGATTAAGCCGACCGAAAGTGAGCTGGAAATACTGCAAATACTCTGGACAAAAGGTATTGCAACCGTAAGAGAAGTGCATGAAGAACTGGGACAAACAAAGGATGTTGGCTACACCACCACCCTGAAACTGATGCAGATTATGAATGAAAAAGGCATCGTAAAAAGAGATGACTCTATGAGAACCCATGTGTATCAGGCAGCGATAAATAAAGAAAAAACACAAAAGCATTTACTTGGTAAAATAATTGACAACTTGTTTGGCGGCTCTCCTACTCAATTAGTAATTCAGGCATTGGGCGATGAAAGCCATAAAGCAAGTCGTGAGGAATTAGATAAAATTCAGGTATTACTCGACAGTCTTAAAAAGTAAACATGACCGGTCAGGCCAACTTTCTGCAATCTTTAGGATGGGCTGTTCTTAACAGCTTGTGGCAATTAGCATTGTTATGGATCATCTATCAGGTTATCACCGGCATTTTTAGAACAGCTAAAGCTTCTGTCAAAAGTTCATTAGCGTCTTCCTTATTAATAGGTGGCTTTGCTTGGTTTATATATACTTTCTTTTCTGCTTACACAAACAATACAAACAATGCTGTTATTTCTTCTGCATTTATAAACCCCGAAGGGAATGAACAGGTAAATGATTGGCTGCAACAAGCATTACCCATTGCATCGGTTATTTATCTTTTGTTATTACTATTGCCGTTGCTTCGATTTATACGAAACTACCGCTACGTTCAGGTTATCCGAAAGTATGGACTTACCAAAATGAATGTGGAATGGAGAATGTTTGTTAGTAAAATAGCATCGCAAATCGGCATCCAAAAAAAAGTACACATATGGGTATCAGAGTTTGTCTCCTCTCCTGTTACCATTGGTTTTTTAAAACCGGTCATACTAGTGCCGCTTGCAGCCATCAACCATTTAACCCCGCAGCAATTAGAAGCAGTTTTACTGCATGAGTTGTCACATATTAAACGCTTCGACTACCTTATTAATCTTATCATCAATTTTGTGCATACCATTCTATACTTCAACCCTTTTGTAAAAGCATTTGTAAAAATTGTAGAAAGAGAACGGGAAAAAAGTTGTGATGAAATGGTGCTGCAGTTTCAGTACAATTCACATGAATATGCCGCTGCCCTGTTGGCATTAGAAAAAGCCAACTATACAAACAAACAATTAACTATAGCAGCAGCTGGTAAAAAGAACGACCTGTTGCACCGTGTTGAATTGATTATGGGTGTCAATAAAAAAACGTTTTTCTCTTTCAATAAACTGGCGGGTTTAGTGGCAGGTCTTCTTTGTGTTGTTACACTCAACGCTTTATTATTCAGCAAGCCTGCGGATGTTAACGGGGCTGCCGTATCGTTCGCATATATTGCATCATCGTTCAAGATTGACCAAAGCAACATTCCAGAAGCCGAAAATAATATTGCAGATGCACCCGAACAGTCATTGCCAATAATAAATCATACTGAACAAGAAAAGCCTACAGCCTCCACTACTTCGTTTGCCGATTATGTGGCCGCCTCAGTAAGCCCAGAGCTTATCAATGCCAGTCTTGAACTGGCCAATACTCCCGAATTAAAAAAATACCAGGAGGAGCAGGTGGAAAGAACCATGAAAGCCTCTAAGAAAATATTAGAGAGTGTGCAATGGAAAGTAGTTGAAAAAAGTATAGCCGATGTGTTTACCCAACAGGAAAAAGACGAACTGAAAGCCAGTTATGAAAAAGAAATGGAAAAGTTTGACTGGAAGAAATGGGAAAACAATCTGAAGCAGGCTTATAATAACATTGACTGGGAAAAAATAAATACGCAGTTGTCAACCGCTGTTAACCAGATTAGGATGGACAGTATTCAGTTGGTTTATAATAAAGCGATAAGTAAATTAGATGGTGTTCGAAAAGAACTTACTCTTAATAATATACAAGGTATTCCTGATAGTGATATTTCATTGAAAGAAATAGATCGGAAAAAAGCAGATGTGCAGCGGGCATTAAATGAATTGAAAACTGTTCGCAGGAAAAAAGTAGTTCATCTGTAAATCGGTCAGACTACCAGCATCGTGGACACTTCTCACTATACTTATTGCCAAACATAAAGCCTACTACAAACTCATGTGTACCCTTGCTCACCGTATTCAATGCAGTGGTAGTGATATCGTACGCATATCCAACATTAAAAGTATTGCTGACATTGAAACCCACCATTCCTGCATAGCCATCCTGATAACGGTAACTGCCGCCTAACCATAATTGGTCACGGTATTGCACTTTTAAATTTAATTCTGGTTGAAAATTATTTTTTGATGAACCTTGTACATATTTCATCATCACAGAAGGAATAATATTCACATCCTCCCCTGCCATAAACCGGTAACCTCCGGTTAAAAATATATGCGGCACCAATCTTCCTTTATTTAAAAAAGTAGCATCATCACTAAAAGAAAGTTTTTGTGGAATTATTTGCTGGGCAGCAAGTCCAATAAAAAAGTTTTTAGAATACAACCATAAACCAAATCCAAGATCCGGCCGTATGCGGTTTAACTCTCCGCTTATGGAAGCACCAGTAGCTGGATCAAACGGATCACCAGCACCACTAAAATCCTGCTTGGTTCTATCAATGCTAACATTGGTAATGCCGGCAGAAAATCCGGCAGACAAGTTCATGGTCGGTGTTAAGCCAAGATGATAAGCATAAGTAGCATTAGCCGTAAAGCGGTTAAAACTTCCGGTACGGTCATTTACAATCGTCATACCAATGCCATGATGTGGCTCTGCTGCAGTATAATTTTCCCAGTAATACTTTCCTCTTGGATTTTGCCCCGGCACTTCAAACGATGTTGAAGAAGTGCGGTAATCACCTTTACCTATTGGTGCTTGTATAGAAAAATAAGTTGTCTTTGGGGCACCATTCAATCCTACCCATTGGTCACGGGTACTTATTTTTACATCGGTATAATTTTCAATACCGCTCAATGCAGGATTCAATATATAATTGTTGAGAATGTATTGTGTATAGTGAGGCCGTTGTTGGCCCATCATCTGCACACAAACAAACAACACCGGAATTAATAATAATTTTTTCATTGTTTAACGTATTACGTCCACATAACCTGACATTGTCTTCCTGCCATTTTTCGGATTCACTATATAATAATATGTTCCAATCGGCACTGGTTTACCATCTATCGTTCCATCCCATGGTATGCCATACCCTACCGAACGGAATATCAATTGTCCATAACGATTGAAAATTTCCACTGTTCCTCCCGGATAAGTATCTAAATATTTTATTATCCACTTATCATGCACCCCATCTCCATTCGGACTGAAAATATTTGGAATTTCCGGCCCTTTCAATACTTTAATAAATACTTCGTCTTGTCTTGCACAACCACCCCGACCAGTAACCACAAGTGTATAAGTAATATCGTCCACCCCTTTCACTACCGGGTTCTTAATTGTATTACTACTCAGGAAATACTGATTAGGCGTCCACAAGTAAGTTGGGTTAATATCATTAGTAATAATTGGCTCCAGTGTATCACTTCCACCTTCCAGTATAAATAAATCAGGCCCTGCATTTACTGTCGGGTATGGGTTTACTGTAACTGTTCTTGTTGCTACTGTACTTCGACAACCAAAACTGTTGGTTGAAATCAGCGTTACATCATACGTACCAGCAGCCGGATAAGTGTAAGTAATCACAGCACCTGTTGGTGGTGTACCTGCATTACCCATATTCCAAGTCCATTGCGTAGTAATTCCCCCCGCCGGGTTACTGTTATCAGTAAAAGTGAATGACTGCCCCACACATACATCCGGTTTATTGACAGTAAATGCACCGGTCGGTTGCGGATGAACCGTTGTAAGAGCAATTGTTTTATTATCTACACAACCGGCACCACTTGTTATCTGCAGGTTTACATTAAATGGACCAACCGTATTATAAATATGCGAAGGACTTGAACCAGTAGCTGAATTCAATGCGCCGCTAGCCGGGTCGCCAAAGTCCCACAGATATGTAAAGGTTGCTTGTGTGCCATCCGGAATACTTGATGCTGCACTATTAAATGCAACTGTTGCCGACGGCAAGCAAGAACTTGGAGGCATAGAAAAATCTGGCCTTGGCACTGGATTTATAAATACTGGTATTGTCCGCACAGTGCTTCTGCATCCATTGCTGGTTGTAACAAACAACGTTACATTATAAGTACCCCAACCGCTGAATAAATGCGATGGGTTTTGCGAAGCAGATGTATTGGCTGCACCACTTGCTGGATCACCAAAATTCCAGCCCCAACCGGTGATGGTACCCACACCTACAGGTATGGTGGATGTTGAACTATTAAATGTTACCGCAGTTTTCTCACACAATAATGTAGAATAAGTAAACCTGGCTGATGCACTGTCTAATACAGTAATTGGTTTCGACAATGTATCCACACAACCACCGGCTGTGGAAGTAAAAGTATATTTAATCAGATAGGTTCCGGGTCCTACTGATGCAGGATTGAAAATACCTGTAGCAGAAACACCCGGACCGCTAAATACACCAGGCGGGCCTGGCACTCCTCCTACTTCTGTTGCCTGTGTTATCTGGAAAGGAGCTGCGTCAAGACAAACATCCGGCATAGTATTAAACTGCACTTTAGGCGCAGCATTAACAGTAATTACTTTTATTCTATCATTTACACAAGTAGCCCCTGAGTAAGCCCTGTAACGGATAGTAAATGTTTTGGTAAGAGGAGATTGAAAATTTGGATACAGGTGTTTATAAATTTTACCTGATGTTGGAAAATCATCTGTTTGAAATACAGCCGGGAAGTTTACATTATCCCAATAAATTTCCACCTTGGTTACACTACCAAAATTCACAGTGGAAGCATCCTGTATAGAAACAGAATCATTGGCACACATGGTTGCCGGGTTCAATGCATTAAAATTAGAAACCGGAATATCTCCATTTACTGTAAAAGTTTGGGCAAGTACAGTAACGCAACCGTTATTACTAGTAGTCGTTAAAGTAACAGTGTAGTTGCCTACGGCTGTATAAGAGTGCTGCGGATGTTGCAACGTCGAAGTATTTAAAGGACCACTTCCTGGGTCACCAAAATTCCATAACCAACTGGCAATAGAACCTGATGCAATTTTGGAAGTATCAGTAAACTGTGCATACGTATCACTAAGACATACTTCTGGTAAAATAAAACCATTAACCGGTTGTGGATTTACAGTTACTGATCTTACCAAAACTGGATTACTAACGCAGCCTTTGCTGTTGGTAACAGATAAGCTAACCGGGTAAGTGCCTGCTGCCGTATAAGTATAAGTTGGGTTTTGAACAGACGATGTTCCAATAGCATCACCAAAATCCCAAGCCCATGCTGTGGAAGTACCAACATTTGGTGAAGACAAATCTGTAAACGTCAGTACTTTTGTTTCACAGGTAGGTGCTGTTACAGTAAAGTCAGGTGTTGGCAAAGGATTAATTATAATTGTTCCTGTTGCTATTTTCTGTACACAAATCCCGGTAGTGGTTACTGTGTAATTAAATGTACCCGACGCAGTAGCTGTTCCGCTGATTGTAAATGCACCGCCGCTATAAACTCCTGTTACACCGGCTGGCAATCCCGTTATAGTAGCACCTGTTCCCCCACCTGTAATAGAATAGGTAATATTTGCAATGGTGGTATTGAAGCACATCTCCTGTAAAGTAGTAGATGGTGCCGATGTTAATGTGATGGATGCATCAGGATTTACAGTGATTGAACCTGCAGCATTTTGTTGAATACATGTTCCTGTAGTTGTAACAGTAAATGGGAATGTGCCAGCTACAGTCGGCGTACCCGATATGGTTATGATACCCGCAGCAAAGATTCCTGTAACTCCGGCAGGAAGTCCTGTTACTCCACCATTAGTTCCGCCACCAGCTATTGCATATGTAATATTATTTATCGGTATGTTGATGCACAAAGTTTGATTAGCAGTAGCAGGAGCCGATGTTAATGTTAAAGTAGCATCCGGATCGACAGTAATAGTGCCAGTAGCAATTTTCTGAACACAGGTGCCTGTTGTTGTAATAGTATATGAAAAAGAGCCTATTACTGTTGGTGTGCCGGATATGGTAAAAACTCCTGCATTATAATTTCCGGAAACTCCGGCAGGCAACCCCGTTACACCGGCGCCAGTGCCTCCGCCGCTAACAGCATAAGTTATATCAGATAATAAAGTATTTATACAAATTTGTTGTGCTGTAGTAGCCGGAGCAGAAGTCAATACTATAGCTGCATCAGGGTTTACAGTAATAGTTCCGGTAGCAGTCTTTTGAATACAAACACCGGTAGTAGAAACAGTATAGTTGAATGTGCCGGTGGCAGTTGGTGTTCCACTAATAGTAAATATTCCCGCATTATAAACACCCGTTACTCCTGATGGCAAACCAGTAATTGTTCCACCTGATCCACCACCGCCGATAGCATAAATAATATCAGCGATTGGGGTGCTTTCACAAACTGACTGATTAGCAGTAGCGGCCGCTGAGGTTAAAGTAATGGTAGCATCCGGGTTAACTATTATATCAACAAATGCATTGGTTAGATTTTGAACGCACAACGTTGAACCTGTATTTTTAACTTGTATAAGATTGTAACGAAATGTACCTGCCACATTGGTAGGAGGCTGCAACGTTACTGTAGTGTTAGTACCGGTGGTAGAAATAGTTTGACTACCACCGCCATTAATATTATAGGTAAAAGTATATGGAGCAGTTCCGTCAACCGCAGTAAACGTAATATCCGGTGAAGGTGTATTAATACAAACCGTGTTGGCACCACTAATACTTCCGGATGGAAGCGGTTTTACAACAACTGGTTTTACTACCTGTGCACTAATGCAACCCGGAGTTGTAATAGTTGAAAAAGTTACATTATACGTTCCCGGTGCAGAAAAAATATGGGAAGGGTTTTGTAAACCGGAAGTATTGGATGCACCACTTCCAGGGTCACCAAAGTTCCAGTTCCAGATATAACTTGGCCTCGGCGTGGTTGTATTGTCGGTAAACAAAACTGGTTCTGCTAGGCAGCCGCTGTTAGTAAAATTAAAATCTGCTACTGGCGGATCATAAACATTAAGTTCAAAATCAATTTCCTGCTCTGCGCCACAAGGATTGCCAGCGGCAGTAGTATGGGTTGAAATATTAACAGGAAATGTACCCGAAGTATTAAATGTGTAGGGTAAGGGAAGCGAATACCAGTACAAGGTTTTCCCGTTAACAGTAGTAGTTGAATCAGGGCCACCTATAGCTGGAGGCGGTAAACAATTTGTATAAATTTGTGTCCCAGGATTAATTGGTGGACCCGGTAACAAACTTAAATCCCAGATTAACGAATCTGCACAATAAGGCAACGATACCTTAAACCTAAATGGAGAGCCCTTACAAACCGATGGTTCCTGTTCGATACCAAATTCGGTCGTAATTCCGATTTGCTGATAGGGATCTTTTACAAATGTTCCAGCATTGTACCCGTATGATTCCACATTACCAAATCCATAGGCAATAGCAATGAAACCTGAATCGGAAACTATTCTATGCGAAGGAGAGGCGGCAGTAGTTGTAGCAGTAAGGTTTATCTGAGCATATACATATTGAGTTGCTCCTATTGGACTAAATATCGCCGAAGGTGGTAAGCCATCAATTCTAAGGCTACTTAAAGCAGTCCCTGTATTTTTAATTACCAAATTGACATAATGGCTTGTGATATTAGTATTTGGTGGCGTTAAAGACTGATGAGCAGAAACTAGTGTTATATTTTTTAAAGTTTGTTCAGTTGAATTTATTAGTACCATTTCGGGGTCGCTTTGTACCCCATCACAATTCTGGGTTATTATGTATTGATATACTGAAATTGGCGAAATAGAGCTTATCTCTTGTGGGGTGCTGGCAGTAATTTCATAATAAGATCCTGCAATGAGTGAACCTAAAGCTAATGCTGTTCCATTAACCGTAACTGGATCGGTTGGAACCGAAACATAAATTCTTATTATATCCCTGCTTTTTGTGGCAAAGGGCACTGTTATATAACTCTTTCCCCA
>JANORJ010000130.1:0-1949 GCA_031415255.1 Chitinophagaceae bacterium
CACCGGGCAGGCGCAGGAACAGTTTATTCATTATCTGGCAGCAACTCCGCAGTTTAAAAATGTAAAAACAGAAGAATCTACTTCAAATAAAATGAGTGATGAAAGACTGGTGGTCTTTTTCGCCGAGAAATTAAATTAGTACGAAGTAGTGAACACATCTGGCCGCTGGTAATATTTACCATTAAGTAAAGATTCTTTTAGCAGCCAGATGTGTTTTATTATTTTCTTTTGCGCAGCATATACAAGTAAAGACTCTCCACTTTTTTTCTTGCCCAATCTGTTTTTCGTAAAAACGTTAAACTGGATTTTACACTGGGGTTGCTTTTAAAACAGTTGATATTAATTTGCTGCGCCAGTTCTTCCCAGCCGTAATGTGATTGTAATTCTGTTACAATCGCTTCTAATGTTTTGCCGTGCAGCGGGTCTTTTGAAGTTTGCATACTATAATTTATTTCCCGGTTTGTGGAGACACAAACCAGTGCAACAGGCAATATTATTTTTTCTTAGGTGCTCTCTTAATCGGCTTGCCGTATTTTTTCATCATCCTGTCTTTGTGCCGTACAATAAAATTGACCTTACTATTCTTGGCCGACTTTTCATGAAAGGCGGGTCCTGCATCATCTTTCTTTTTCGGTTTTATCGCATCGGTCTTCATAAATATTTTCGGCTTCTCATCTTCTGTCAGTTCATCGGAGATAGTGAGGTTAGCTGGTAAAGGCGATACCGGCACTTCGTATTTCATCAGGGTTTCAATGGCAGCAAGCAACGGCTTTTCTTTTTCGGTAATAAAAGTAACAGCGATTCCTTTTTTATCAGCTCTGCCCGTTCTGCCAATACGATGGATATAATTTTCTGGTACATCCGGCACATCAAAATTGATAACATGCGACACTTCTGCCACATCAATTCCTCTTGCCACAATATCAGTGGCAATGATGAAGCGATAAGTACCGTCTTTAAATTGCTTCACCGTATTGAATCGGTGATTCTGTTCTTTGTTGGAATGTATAACACCAACCGTACCCGGAAATTTTAATTCTAATTGCTCATACAACTGATCGGCTAATTGTTTGGTGGCAGCAAACACCAGCACCTTGGTCATGGTTTCGTCTTCGGTTAATAATAATTCCAGCAGGTTCACCTTTGTATAAAAATTAGGTACTTCATACCCGGTTTGTATAATGTTTTCCAGCGGGGTGCCGGTGGGTGCAGCTTCCACTCTTACAGGGTCATTAAAATATACATCAATAAGAGCTTCCACATCTTCGGTTATCGTGGCAGAAAACATAAGGTTCTGCCGCTTCGGCGGTAACAAGTCCAGTATATTTTTCAATTGCGTTCTGAATCCCAGGTTCAGCATTTCATCCACTTCATCAATCACTAATTTTTTTATGGTCTTTGTTTTAAAAGCACCGTTCATAGCAAGATCGTATAATCGGCCAGGTGTGGCCACCAGCACATCTACTCCTTTCATTACCTCTATCTGTTGCGTATTAATATTTACTCCGCCATACACACCTACTGCTATCAGGCTCATGTATGGTGTTAATGCTTTTATATTTTCTACCACCTGCGCTACCAACTCCCTAGTTGGTACTAGTATAAGAACTTGTGGCGATTTTATTTTATTTTTTGAAAACACCCATTGACGCAGGCAGGGCAGTAAATAAGCAAAGGTTTTGCCCGTGCCTGTTTGTGCAATGCCGCACACATCTCTTCCCGACATAACTACCGAAAAAACATTTCGTTGAATAGTAGTGGGAGTGTTAATTCCAAGTTCGTCTAATGCCTGTAGCAGTGGGGTGTTTAAATTCAGATCAGCAAATGTCATAGTCGTAAAAATGATAGGCAAAAGTAACTGTTAATTAAATGGCATACTTATATGAATGAGTGTGTCGGTTGGAATATTACTATTGCGCAGTAATAGACCAATTGTCCGCATAGTTCAC
>JANORJ010000131.1:0-14974 GCA_031415255.1 Chitinophagaceae bacterium
GTAATGCTTTCGCACCGCAATATTCTTTCGAATGTAGTAGCTTGTATTCCCTGCTTTCCTCCTGATGATGATCTTCGTTCACTTAGTTTTCTGCCACTCAATCACATTTTTGAAAGAATGGTTTCTTATCTCTATATGTTCAGGGGTACTTCCATTTATTATGCAGAAAGTTTAGACACCATTGGTGATAATTTGAAAGAAGTAAAACCAAAAATGTTTACCACCGTACCCCGTCTGCTGGAAAAAGTGTATGACCGCATTATGCAAAAAGGAAATGAGCTGACAGGAACAAAGAAAAAATTATTTTTCTGGGCGCATAGTCTAGCAGAAAAATTTGAAATCAATAAAAATCAAGGCCTCTGGTATAATTTACAATTAAGTATTGCCAACAAACTGATTTTTAGCAAATGGAGAGAAGGACTTGGTGGTAATTTATTATGTATTGTTACTGGTGGTGCTGCCTGCCAGGTTCGTTTAATCCGCATATTTACTGCCGCAAGAATTCCTATTATGGAAGGATATGGGTTAACAGAAACTTCACCAGTAATTTCTGTAAACCGTTATCAGGAAAACGGAAGAGCCTTTGGTACAGTTGGCCCATTAATAGATGGTGTAGAAGTTAAAATAGCTGAAGATGGTGAAATACTTTGCAAAGGTCCTAATGTAATGATGGGTTATTATAAACGACTAGACTTGACAGCACAGGATATACAAAATGGCTGGTACCACACTGGTGATATTGGTGTATTAAATGAAAACAACTTCTTAAAAATTACTGATCGGAAAAAAGAACTTTTCAAAACAAGTGGTGGCAAGTATGTGGCACCACTAGCAATCGAAAACAAATTAAAAGAGTCGCCTTTTGTAGAACAAGTAATGATATTAGGAGCTGATAAAAAATTTGTAAGTGCTTTAATTGTTCCTTCATTTCCCAACCTGCAGGACTGGGCAAGAAAAAATAATATTATCGGTAGCAGTAATGAAGACCTGCTTCTCAATGCTAAGGTTACAGACATGTTTAAAGAACTGGTGGAGAGTTTCAATAAATACTTTAATCATGTGGAGCAGGTAAAGAAATTTGAACTGCTTGCCAACGAATGGAGTGTGGATACCGGTGAGCTAACACCCAAGATGTCATTAAAACGGAAAGTTGTAATGGAAAAATACAGGGATTCTGTTGAGAGGATTTATGCCTGAGCCGAAAATTTATTTACCTTTTCCTGCCGAATCCCTTCTTCCCCGCTGCATCATTTTTTCAATAAATTCATCAAACTTAGGCTGCTGTTCAGCCGTAAATAAATTTCTTATTCTCTTAAAATGGGCAAAGGTGAGTTTATCAATAGCTGATTGTCTTTCACTGATTCGCTGATTGTATGCGTTTAAGGTACTGTCATTTACTATTGAATCTTTCAGCAGGGAATAGAAAGCTGTTTTAGCTGCCCGCAGAGAATCGTAAAATGGTTTGATATTTTTAAAATGCCCGTCTTTTAATAACTTATAATCTTTTTTCTGTTGCTCGGTCATACCGAGTTCTTTCGCCATCATTTCAGCCGGGTCGTTTTTACCACCCGCATGCCAGGCATTCCCGTTGTTTTTACCCATTACCATAAAAGTAACCAGTCCAATATTTACTAATAAAAGCAATACAACTGCAATAGTTAGAATCTTAGTAGTGGAATTCTTCATCTTATTTATCCTGATTTAAATCGTACACAGCGCTATTGTCATTCAAGCTGTACTCTGCAGCTATTGACTGAAGCGTTTCAGCATCATTTGTTGCATTGTCGGAACTGCCATTACCCCTAAAAATTACAACGGCATTTATTAATAAAACTGCTATTATAACAGTTAATGCAAAAGCCGGGCGGAGTATCCATGATTTTTTATTATCGGGTTCAATACCTTTCTGCATCCTGGCCTTTAGGCGGGTATAAAAGAAATCGGGCATAGCAGCTCTTTGAGTTCCGTCAAAACTGCCGAGAATTTCTTCAATCTTCTTATTTCTGTTGTTATTCATAATACACCATTTTTGACGGGAAGTCGGTTTAAAACCTTCGTCCCAGTAAATTACTCAGTTGATTTCTTTTTCCAATATTTTTCTAAGGTTTTGTTTTGCCCTGTGCATCAACGATTCTACTGCCGGCACAGAGGTCTGCATCACCTCACTTATTTCCTGGTAGCTAAGGTCTTCTAATTTATGTAATGTAAACGCTGTCTTCTGATTTTCAGGAAGTTGGGTTATAGCTTTAAACAGTTTAGCAGCGTTTTCCTTTCTGTCTAATGCCACGCCGGGATGGTTAAAATCGGGTAATTCGTAAAGAGGCTCATTACCATCTCCAAAAAGCCGCTGCATAAAGCCAAATCTTTTCTTGCTTTTTCGGCTTCGCAAAAGATCTAATGACCGGGTGGTGGCAATACGATATAGCCAGGTGGACAATTTTGACTCTCCTTTAAACCCATGAATGGAACGATACACCTGTATAAAAACCTCCTGCGCCACATCTTCGGCATCTTCCGCATTTTGCACAATACCAATTGCCGTGTTGAAAACCCTGTCCTGGTAGGTATCCACCAAATACTTAAACGCAGTTTCATCAGCATCACGAAGCCCTTGTATCAGCTCTAATTCATTCAACAGTGGTAAGGTTTGAGTTTTGACGATGTAACTTACGAAAACATGCTGTGTTTCCTATATTTGCAACCTCCTAAGCCAAGCCAAAAGGCTTGAAAAAGGAAAATGGTCCCGTAGTTCAATGGATAGAATAGAAGTTTCCTAAACTTTTGATACAAGTTCGATTCTTGTCGGGACTACCAATTTTTGAAAAAAAGAAATATGAAATTTTATAATCTTCTCATTAAATACCGCTTTTGGGTTGGCCTTGTGTTAATTGCTCTCGGTATTTATGTAAACTATTCAGCGAGTTTCTGGCCGGCATTTCCGTTATACCTTGTTGGTGTGATACTGGTAGCAGGTCACATTTTCTTTGGTCCGCTACGGCTAATACAAACATATATGGAAGGTGGCGATATGGATGGCGCAGAAAAAGTATTGGCTTCTATCAAATTTCCTAATCTTTTATACAAGCCTATTCGTTCAGTGTACTACACCCTGAAAGGAAACATTGCCATGATGAAACAGGATTTTGATGGCGCAGAAAAAATGATGAAGAAGGGATTGGATTTGGGAATGCCAATGAAAGAAGCAGAAGGTGCAAGTATGCTGCAAATGGGTATGCTGATGATGCAAAAAAATGATTTGAAACAGGCTGAGAGTTATATCCGGGGTGCCATTCGCAAAGGATTGCCCGATAAAGAAAATGAAGCAGCCGCTTATTTACAAATGTGCAGCATAATGATGAACAAAAGAGAATTTCGTGCTGCTAAAGATTTTTTCAGAAAGTGTAAAGCATTAAAACCTAAGACAGAACAAATTGTTGATCAGATAAAACAAATTGAAAAATATATTTCTAGAATGCCGGGATAGCAGTTGTCCCGATAGCTATCGGGAAGTTAATTAGTTAATTGGGCTGACAGGGAGACTTGTCAGCCTTTTTTATTAATTCGCAGTTAAACAAGTAACTTGTATTATCAATACTTAGCTGTATGAAAAAATTATTTCTAATCGCAGTCCTAATAGCTCTTTTTATTGATTCAAGTGCCCAGCGCAGAGGAAGAAGAATCGCTTTAATACCACAACCAGTTTCTATAATTGAAAACAACAATTTAGGCAGTTTCGTTTTACCTTCTACCATTAACATTATCGTTCCTAAAAATGATGAAGTAAAAAAATCAGCCAATTTATTTGCAGCACAAATTGCAGCATCTACCGGATATAAAGTCAATATAAAAGGAGGCAGCATTCTTTTACCCCAATCAATACTTTTTTACTTATCAACTGATAAAACAATTCCTGATGAAGGATATAAATTAAAAGTTACCCGTACTGGCATTACACTTATAGCCAGGAAACCTGCCGGTATTTTTTATGGTATTCAAACATTGCTGCAGTTGCTCCCGTCAGGAATAACCAGTAAGGCAGAATTATTAGATTATGATGAATGGGATGTGCCCGCATTTACCATCGAAGACCACCCCCGTTTCGGGTGGAGAGGTTTAATGTTAGATGTATCCCGCCATTTTTTTACCGTAGCACAAGTGAAAGATTATATTGACCAGATGGTGAAATATAAATTCAACCTGCTGCATTTGCATTTAACGGATGACCAAGGCTGGCGGATACAAATAAAAAGCTTACCCAAACTAACTGAGATCGGTGCCTGGAGAGTAGATAAAACAGGAACCTTTGGAAACTTCATTCCTCCAACACCTGATGAACCCCGCACCTATGGTGGCTTTTATACCCATGATGACATTAAAGAATTAGTAAAATATGCAAGCGAACGTTTTGTAAACATCCTGCCCGAAATTGATATCCCCGGGCATAGTCTCGCTGCTATTGCCGCATATCCCGAACTAACCTGCACCCCGGGAACCTATGCGGTTAGTTCTGGTGATCGCTTTATGATATGGCCGGGTGGAGGCCAGCATTTCTACGGCACTTTGGATAATACACTCTGCCCTGCCTTTGAAAATGTATATGGCTTCATTGACAAAGTATTTACCGAAGTAGCGCAGCTATTTCCTTTTGAATATATACACATGGGCGGTGATGAAACTGCTCGCAACTTCTGGGAAAAGAGTGAAGTGATAAAAGCATTGATGCAAAAAGAGAGCCTGAAAAATCTGGATGAAGTGCAAAGCTATTTTGTAAAAAGAGTAGAGAAGATAATCAACAGTAAAGGAAAAAAGATGATTGGCTGGGATGAAATCCTAGATGGCGGATTGGCACCCAATGCTGCGGTGATGAGCTGGCGGGGCATGAAAGGCGGCATTGAAGCAGCGAAACAGGGGCATGAAGTGGTAATGAGCCCTACCGATTTTACCTATATAGATTATATGCAGGGTGATGGGGTAATAGAACCCCCGGTTTATTCTACACTGCGGTTAAAAAAAACCTACCAGTTTGAACCAGTACCCGAAGGGGTTGATGCTTCATTAATAAAAGGTGGGCAGGCTAACCTGTGGAGTGAACAGGTATATAATATGCGGCATGCGCAATACATGACATGGCCGAGGGGCTTTGCCATTGCCGAAGCACTATGGAGTCCAAAAGAAAAAAGAAACTGGGATAATTTTGTATCTCGGGTTGAACATCATTTTGAAAGATTAGATATGGCACAGGTAAAATATTCACCGGCTATGTATGATGCGATTTTTGAAGTGAGTAAAAAAGATACGGCTGCAATCATTGTCAAACTAAGTACTGAGATAGAAGGGTTGTCTATTCACTACAGTTTCGACAATTCATTCCCGGATAATTTTTATCCTGCTTATAATTCACCGCTTACTGTACCAAAAGATGCGTCTGCAATGAAAGTAATTACTTACCGGAAGAATCAACCTATTGGAAGATTAATGGTAATGCCAATAGCAGAACTAAGAAAAAGGGCGGGGATAAAATAATTTCTATTATAAATAAAAAAGTGGCAACAATTACGCTGCCACTTTTTTATTCTACGGTTGAATGCTTAATTCATTTTCTCAATATGCATTTCAAGACGTTTATCTTTTTTATAATAATCCATAATCAGCACCTGGCCCTGCTGGCTGGGATACACAGCTGAGAATTTTGCATCTGACTTGGTATTAATCCTATCGGTAGAAAATTTTCCATCGGCATAAGTAATAGAATTAAATGTACCTCCTTTATAACTGCCTTTTTCTTTTACAAAATCGCTATAATAAACGGAAAAAGAAGTGAAATCACTATTCACTTGTGTGTAAGCATAATCAAATGCACCAAAATAGTACTTTAATAATTTCCCCAATATTGGAGTACTCATAAAATCATAACCACTGGGAAGTTCAATATTATTTGAGTTCTTCTCATATACTTTAGCTCCTTTAATATTAAAATCCTGATCAAAGGTCAGCACCATCATATCTGTAATTTTTGCTTTGGTCATGCTGGCACCGCCCCTGCCCCTTGTTAAAATGGCTGAAGCTATACCCAAGGCACTGGCTACTTTTTTATACCCTTCACCGATGGCATAAATTTTTCCATCAGCAGTTTGTACAAACTGGTGTAGGTACATAAAACCAAAATCGGCAATCTTTCCTTTTGACGTTACGTCCAGGTATTTTGCCATCTCTATATCCCAGGATAAATATTTTTCACTTGTGATGGCACCTTTTTCATCAACACCCCAGAAAGCAAACCCTTTTGATTTGTCTTTCATAATATTAGCATCAACATCAAAGTATTCGCCATAGATATATGCTTTACCACCATTTACCAATGATAAACTGGCCGGGTAAAATCGAAACTTACTGTCGGTTGGTTTTTCAAAAAGTTTTTTTCCGGTTTCAAGGCTCAGACCCAATATATAAGAATCCGGCTTCTGGTCAAAAGCACCACCATAACGGAGTACTTCTATGTACACTACGCCTTTATAATACCCAAGGTAATCGCCAATAAATTTTTTGCCGCCTTCCGTAGGGGTGTATGTCCATTGCTTACGCTTTTCTGTAGAGAAAAAATCCACCTCAAACGTATAGTCTTTGTCTTCTCTGCTAGGCATCACTGAAATAAAGGCAGAACCTTCTATTGGGTACAAGCCTTTGTATGTTTCCTCATCATCATCCATCGCCAAGTAGGTTGATTCCAGAAATCTTTCATCTTTTTTGCTGAGCTGCCGATTGTAAGTGTACTTTTTCTTTCCATCAGTACCATACACCTGGTACTCAAAAGTATTTTCATCATCATTATAAAAAAGAAAAATCAAGTCGGTGCCGTTAAAAGAAGATTCAAGAATATACACATGTTTTGAATCCTGAAACTTTACATCTTTCAGTACCTTAAGGGTGTTATCAGTAATACGGAGTGTGTATTCATTTGTTTTTTTGTCTATTTTATCACTGATAAAAAAGAAATAATATCCCTTTACATCCGTTCCCTGCTTAATAGCAGCTGCATTCCGTGGAGAAGCTTTATATACATTCTCAACGGTCATCTTTTGAGCAGTAACTGTTAAAACGGTAAGCAATAATGCAATCGGGAATAGTAGTCTTTTCATTATTTATTTGTTTTTAATGTTTATTTATGAGCCAGCATATTTTTTGTTGCCTTTTCTGCTTCTCCGGCAAACCCTTCATAGTTTTTCATCTGTTCCTGGTATTTAGTGCAAAAGCTATAATTGAGTTCTGCAATTTCATTCAGCCGCATTTTGTAAAGCATTCGTATCAATAAATTATAGCCTTCAGCCAATCTTTTATTTTCGGAATCTATAATCAAACCCATTTCATGTTCTTTCTGATGTTTGTAGATTAAATTAAAATCCCGGGCAATTGAATAAATAGCAAGCGGAGTATGTTTACCCTCCTGCAGCATTTGAAGGCTAAGATAAAGGTTGAAGCTGATGTTTCCACTTTTGAAAACCTCCTCTACTATTTCAGGAATAAAGTCTTGCTTCAGTTGGTGGAAAAGCTGTTCATCTACCTGAAAATATTTACCGCTAATTGTTGCCGCAGAATCAGCAAGCAGCATAATTCTTTTGGAGCAATCAGGGTGGGTTTTCAGCGAATCTCTTTCTTTTTTTGTAAGCCCGGATGCTTCATCCGAATTGATGGCGCCAAAAATAACCGATTCTTTTTTTATCCATCTTTCCTTGAAGGGGTATCCGGGAAAAGATAAAACTTGTTGTAGGTTAAGCGAATTGAAGAGTGCTGTATCATCTATCTTGTCCAATAACCGCATACTACTAACAAATCCATTACCACTATACCCGGTGTTTTTTATAAACCGTAACCCTACTCTGTCTGCTTCTTCTTCTTTATCACGGCTGTGTCTCCTTACATCAAATACAAATGATTTAAGTAATTTTTCAAACTGTTCGCCTACCCTGTACTCTTGTTTCGACAACCGCTTAATTTCTTTTTTTAAGCTGTCGCTATTGATTATTTCAACTTGCCGGTCAATATTTTTTTGACTGTGCTGAAGATAGTAGTGAGCAAGTTCATGACAAATGACAAAAGCCATTTCAGCCTCGTTATTCAGAAATATAAACAGACCTGCATTAAAAGCGATTGTACCATCACCAATACTATAGGCATTCGGCGGCATATCCCGGGAGAATACAACTCTTACATCAAGTCCTTTCAGTTCAGGATTTGCATTAATAATTTTAGCGACTACCGATTTTATATAGTTGTCTGCCACTTTTTCGGTGACAGAACGTGGACTTATCAACAGCTCTTCTACTATTTCAAACATGTTTTCATAAGCCTGCTTGTAATCTTTGATATTTTCCTTCTGAAGATTATCAACCAACGTTTTCCTTTTTTGCAGTGCTTCATTGTAATATTTCCTTTTTAGCAACGTATCATCCTGCTGAAAGGAATAAACAGGAATTAATTGCCCCTTACAAAGTGTACAAATGAAAAAAGTAAACAGTACAGAAAGAATCCGGCTTTTACCAACCATACATAGTGTATTTGATATAATCTTAATCAAAATGCTACGGTAGCCGGTTCGGGATGATGTTGTAGTAGTAAAAGTTGTCTTATTAAGTTTAATAAAATCAACCTTCCCACCGGCCAAACATCTCTTCTACCTTTTGATACCTGAAATTAAAGATAGTATCCAGTTTTTTCTTTACAAAAAATGTATTGGCCAGGCGGCCAAGTATGCCAAGCGGATTTTTATAATGAACAATATCCGTCATTTCCACACCGCCATCAATGGCTTTGAAATGATGCTGATGATGCCAGAGTGAATAAGGGCCAAACCGCTGTTCATCAATAAAATATTGATTGTCCTTTACCTGTGTTATCTCCGTCATCCAATATATCGGAATCCCTAAAACCGGTTTTACTGTGTATTCAATAATCTGCCCGGCATACATAATATCGCCTTGATGTTTGGAAATAACTTTAAAGCCCATATTATCAGGTGTAATAGCCTGCAAATTCGCTGGGTTTGAAAAGAAATCCCATGCTTTCTCTAATGAAATGGGAATTTTCTGGACTGTTTTGATGGAATGTGCTGCCATGGAGATTATTGGTTTAAATTCGTTTGAATAACCATTTTCAAACAGAAAAGTTCGTTAAACGATGTCATTTAATAAAGATAGATTAGAAAAGAAATTCAAAGTAGAATACGAACGACTGAATGAAAAACAGCGGCTGGCGGTTGATACCATCGAAGGCCCCGTAATGGTTATTGCCGGACCCGGTACCGGTAAAACACAAATTCTTGCCAGTCGTATTGGTAAGATATTGTTAGAAACCGATGCACAGCCTGAAAATATTCTTTGTCTTACTTATACGGATGCCGGTGTGGTGGCGATGCGAAAAAGATTGTTACAATTCATCGGGCCAGATGCTTACAAAGTAAATATCTACACCTTCCATGCTTTTTGTAATGATGTGATTCAGGAAAATTTATCGTTGTTCGAAAAAACTGTTCTCGACCCTGTTTCTGATTTAGAAAAAATTCAATTCTATAAAGAACTGATAGACTCCTTTCCAAAAGGCCATGCCCTTAAAAGATACCGGGGCGATGTATATTTTGAAGTCAACAACCTGCAATCATTATTTAGCAACATGAAGAAGGAAGGATGGACGGCTGAATTTATTAATCAGAAGATAGATGAATACCTGGCTGACTTACCAACAAGAGATGAATTTATTTATAAAAGAAAATATAAAGAGTTTAACGCCGGCGACTTAAAGAAAGAAAAGATTGAAGAAGCTACGGAACGAATGGAAAAGCTTCGGGCAGCCGTGGGTGAGTTTGACCGCTTTCAGCAACTGATACGCAAAAAGAACCGCTATGATTTTGACGATATGATTAATTGGGTCATCAAAGCTTTTGAAGAAAATAAAAACCTGCTGGCCAATTACCAGGAAAAATATCAATACATATTAGTTGATGAATACCAGGATACGAGCGGCACGCAAAATAAACTGGTAGAATTATTAATTAGTTATTGGGACAAACCAAATGTGTTTGTGGTGGGTGATGATGACCAGAGTATCTATCGTTTTCAAGGAGCTAACGTGGAAAACATGTTGGACTTTGCCAATAATTACAAAGAAGATTTGCTAACAGTAGTATTAACTAACAACTATCGTTCTACGCAACCAATATTGGATGTTTCCAAAACACTCATCAACCGCAATGATGAACGCCTTGTAAGAAAGATTGATGGCTTGAGCAAGGACTTGCTCTCTACCAATAAACTAATTAACCAATTAACCAATAAACCTTTTATCCGTGAGTATGACACCCAGCGGCAGGAAATGATTGGCATTACCAAACAGGTGCAGAAGTTATTAGCACAAAAAGTTTCTCCCGGAAGAATTGGTATTATTTATAAAGAAAATAAATACGGCGAAGAGCTGGCGCAATATTTCAAATTATTGAACATTCCTGTCTATAGCAAACGACACTTGAATGTTTTAGAATTACCATTGGCACAAAAAATTGTACTGGTATTAAAGTACCTCGCTTCTGAACATGATATTTCCTACAGCGGCGATGAACTGCTGTTTGAACTATTACACTTTGAGTGGTTTGCCATTCCGCCAATAGAAATTGCGAAGCTAACCATGGAAGTAGCAGAGAAAAGATATAAAGATGATAAGACTTCCATTCGTCAGTTGCTTTTTGAAAAAGCAAACCTTCCAGCCAAAGATTTATTCAGCACTGGCCTCCATCAAGGATTGAAAAAAGCATCGGCCATAATAGAAAAATTAATTGCTGATGTCTCCAACGCTACTTTACAGCATTTGTTTGAAAACATTATTCGGGAAAGTGGAGTGCTTAGCACTATTATGCAAAGCCCCGATAAACATTGGCAGTTGCAAATATTAACTGGCTTGTTTGATTTTGTAAAGGAAGAAACACATCGAACTCCATCATTACATCTTCAGGGTTTTGTCAACCTGATTGAAATGATGGAAAAAGAAGAAATAAAACTGCCATTAGTACAAGTTAGTGGCAGCGATAAAGGTATAAACCTGATGACGGCACATGGTTCTAAAGGATTAGAGTTTGAATATGTTTTACTAGTTGGTTGCAATTCCTCTTTCTGGGAAAAGAAAAGAAAACCCGGTGGTGGTTATAAATTGCCTGATACAATGTTCACTTCTCAACCAACTGCCAATGATGAGGAAGAGTTACGGCGATTATTTTATGTAGCATTGACAAGAGCAGAACAACATCTTTATATATCCTATAGCAAATTCAAAAACGATGGTAAAGAACTGGAACCATCTATGTTTATTGCGGAAATACAGGATGAACATCATTTGCCAGTAGAAAAAATAATTATAGATACAGAAGTACTGTCAGAATTTTCTGCCTTGCATTTTTTAGAATCACAGGCACCGGAAATAGATAAAATAGAAGAAGAATTTATCGGACATCTGCTGGATAAGTTTGTTATGAATGTAACGGCGTTAAATAATTACCTGAAATGCCCGTTAGAATTTTATTTCAAAAACCTTATTCGCATTCCGTCACCAAGAAATGAAGCGACAGAATTTGGTTCTGCTGTTCACCATGCATTAGAAAAACTATTTCGTAAAATGCAGGATGGCAAAAAAGATACATTTGGCTCCAAAAAAGAATTTATCGACGATTTTGAGTGGTATATGACACGTCACCGGGAAAGTTTTACCAAAGAACAGTTTGACAGAAGAAAAGAATACGGACAAGAGGTACTTGGTAATTATTATGATAAATACATTTCCAGCTTTAATAAAATTGTGGCCATTGAACGCCGCATTAAAACGGTGTATAAAGATGTGCCAATAAAAGGAGCTTTAGATAAACTGGAGTTTGATGGCAAATCTGTAAATGTAGTAGACTATAAATCCGGCGATCCGGACAAAGGAATTCCAAAAACAAAAGGGCCATCGGAAAAAGACCCCAACGGTGGCGACTACTGGCGGCAGGCAGTGTTTTATAAAATACTCGTAGATAATTACGAACAAAAAGATTGGAAAGTGGTAAGCACTGAGTTTGATTTTATAGAGCCAGATAAAAAGAAAAACTATCGCAAAGAAAAAGTAGTAATCTCCCCGGATGATATTACCACCGTGGCTCAACAAATAGCCACGACTTGGGAAAAAATTCAGAACCGGGAATTTTATACCGGCTGTGGTAAAGAAGATTGCCACTGGTGCAGCTTTGTTAAAACAAATAATCTGGCTATTGCATTACATGACATGGAAACTGAGGACGAAGATTTATCCTGAAGCGAACTTGTTCTGCTTTAGGATAATTATGATTTTAAAAACAAATCAATATCGGCAAACCCGTTAAGTTTGCACCTTACATGAATTACAAACGTTTAATATTCTCAGCCGCTATCCTTTTTAGTATTGCTATCAGTGTAATAATCGGTGCAGGCTGTGCCAATATCGTTCCGCCGCAGGGCGGGCCAAGAGATTCTATTCCACCGGTATTGTTAAAAGCCACTCCCGGGGATTCCACCAGGAATTTTACCGGCAATAAGATCACTTTCACTTTTGATGAATTTGTAGATGTGCAAAGTGTACAGGAAAACATGAGTGTTTCTCCGCTACCCAAAATCAACCCCTCGGTTGAGTTTAAATTAAATACTGTTACAGTAAAAATTAAAGACACTCTCGAAGCAAACACCACTTACTCCTTCAACTTTGGTGATGCTATAAAAGATTATACCGAAGGCAACCCATTAAAACAATTTACTTATACCTTCTCTACCGGCAAGTATATTGATTCATTAGAATTAACCGGCAATGTAGTATTGGCTGAAACCGGTAAACTGGATACAACTTTAATTGTAATGCTGCATACCAACCCCAATGATTCTGCCATAATAAATGAAAGGCCCCGATATATTACCAAAATAGACAGCAAGGGGAATTTTATTTTCAAAAATCTGCCGCCAAAAACATTTTATCTCTATGCCCTGAAAGATGAGGGTGGCACCCGCCGCTATTTCAGCGATAAACAATTATTTGCCTTTGCTGAAAAGCCGGTAGTGGTGGATGGGAAAACGGCACCTGTTAGTTTATATGCATATGCGGCAAAAACGGCTTCGTTGCAGTCTGTCTTATCAAACATTAACCCCGTTGGAAACCGCACTAAAGGTGGTGCTGTTACCGCAGAAGGTCGTTTAAAATTTCAAACCAACCTTAGTGGTGGTCAGCAAGATTTGCTAAGTAGTTTTTTTATAACTTTTGAACAGCCCCTTCGCTTATTCGACTCAACAAAAATTAAGCTGTATACAGATTCCACCTTCAATCCCGTAGCGGCATACAGCTTTCAAAAAGACACTACTAACAAAAAGGTTCAATTAATACATACCTGGAAAGAAAATACTTCGTACCATATTATTCTCGATAAAGAGTTTGCACAAGATTCAGCTGGAAAAAAATTATTAAAAACAGATACTCTTTCTTTTACTACAAAGAAAACGGCAGATTACGGTTCGCTGCAGTTAAAATTCCGCAACCTTGATACGGCCAAACATCCAGTCCTGTTGATACTGCTGACTGAAAATATAGTTAAATCAGTGCCGTTAACTGCTGCCGGATTTTCACAATCACTTTTTCTGCCCGGCGAATATGAACTCCGCATTTTGTACGATGAAAATAAAAACGGCGTCTGGGATCCGGGACAATTTTTTGGCAAGCACAAACAACCCGAGTTGGTAAAGCCAGTTGAAAGAAAAATAATTGTGAAGCCAGCCTGGCAGAATGAATTTGAAATCACCTTATAAAGGCACAAGGTTCAAGAAATATAAGGCACAAGAAATACATCTGAAACGAAATATTGGGTACTCGAACCAAGAAGAAAAATCAAAATTTTCAAACTCCCCTTGTTCCTTGTCCTCTGTGCCTTGTACCTTTACAATATGCAATTTTCTTCTTCCCTTCTCGAAAGTGCTGTCAACGAATTTTCCAAGCTTCCAGGCATTGGTAAAAAAACTGCTTTGCGGTTAGTATTGCATTTATTAAAACAGGATAGCAAAGTGGCCGGACAGTTTAGTGAAGTAATAGCCCGGATGCGGAGCGAAATAAAATTTTGCCATCGTTGCTTTAATGTAGCCGATGGCGACATTTGTTCCATCTGCTCCAACTCAGCAAGAAAGCAGGAAGTAATTTGTGTGGTAGAAAGCATCCGTGATGTAATAGCCATAGAAAGCACTCAGCAGTATAATGGCACTTATCATATTTTGGGTGGCGTCATTTCGCCATTAGATGGCATTGGCCCCGACCAATTAAATATTCAGCCCCTCATCAACCGGATAGAAAAAGAAGAAATAGCTGAACTGATTTTTGCCCTAAACCCTAATATACAAGGCGATACCACTATTTATTATATTCAGAAAAAACTTCAACCAGTCAATATCCGCATCACCACCATTGCCCGTGGCATTGCCTTCGGTGGGGAGTTGGAATACGCCGATGAAATGACCTTGGCGAGAAGTCTTCAAAACAGACTTCCGGTGGAGAGTTATGTTTCCAATCGATAAACACCTTACTCTGCGTACTCAGCGACCTCTGCATGAAACGCTTTTTGCTTGCAAGCCGTAGCTTCATCCATCGCTATAGGTGCTAACCAACGACTATCAGCGATAGGCTTGTTTAGTATACACATATAACGTAGCTTTGCCATCACATTTCAGGCAGATTTGTTTATTGTTCAGCCTGCTCAAAAAACAGAACTAATAAACGGCACAAGTCCTCTTCATAGAGCTCCCCAACGTTTATAGTTCGCAAACATCATTTGTATGAAAACAATTCAGGATTGTTTGAAGGAACGTATTTTAATTATTGATGGTGCTATGGGCACTATGATACAGCGGCACAAATTATCAGAAACAGATTACCGTGGTGAACGGTTTAAAGATTGGCC
>JANORJ010000132.1:0-6162 GCA_031415255.1 Chitinophagaceae bacterium
AATAGAGTTTTTGAAGCAACGATAGAAGGTGTTTCGCCAACAGGTAAATTAATTACCCAACATGCGATAGAGGAAGAGTTTGGTTTTGGGGAAGTGGAGTGGGTGATTACATAATTTCCATTCTTTTCAGCAACGACAAATCTTTCTCACTACTCCTCGCTTCTACTTCAAACTTATTATTGTAGTAGCCATTCTTCATCCAATCAAAAACATATTTGGTAAGAAAGCCTGCAAAACCATTTTTTTTATATTGCTCAATATGCTTCAACTCATGGCAAACCCAATCTGTATCGTTTAGAAATTCCTGACGGCTGGTATTGTGAAGATGTATGGTGCTGCCGAATACGATAGCTACTTTATCCGCTTTCATTTTTGCAGCCGCCACCTTTGCCATCCAGGAGTTTTCTTTAATCCGCACTTTCATATATCAATGACTTTGAGCAATCAGATTTCGTTGCAATACAAAAAGCTTTCAATAACTAAAACTCTTGCTGTTCCCCATTCACCACTAACCATTCACTATTCACCTGCTCACTTCTTATCTCTCCACAAGGTAAAATTTCTTGAAATAGTAAAGCCCCAGCGAAACTGGCCTTCACCCCAAGATGTGATAGTGCGGGGAATAAAACGATTTTCCAGCAGCTCTGTTGAGTTGGTAAAATTCAATCGGAAGATATGACCGGAGGTAAGTATTTCAAACCCCACACCCAGCGGGTCAGAAAATTTAATATTATCGTTTGTTTTAAAAGCATCCTCCACACTTTCCTTACGAAACGGATGAAAATAATCTACTACTAGGTTCAGCCTATTGGACACTAATGGTAATTTAATAGCACCGCCCAAAGCAAACATATTTTTCTGATCGTAAGAAATGGCATAGCCACGGGTTATAAAAGTAGGATTCAGTTGCAGGCTTACTTTGCCCATCTTTTTTGCAATAATTAGTTGCAGCACATTACTTATTCTATCCGAAAAATCTTTGTAGCTATTATCCTGATTGGAAAATGCATTGGCTTTGTTAGATGCAATGACCGCATTGGCAAACAAAGCAACAGATAAGGGATGCGAAGGATCGTTTTCTATTTGTTCAAGCAGTTTATATTTTATTCCACCTTCCCATAGCTGCTGTTGCATCCCCGCACCTTTGGCACGGGCACCTATCAGATCAAACCGTTTGCCGAGGCCAACCAGAAACGCAATGCGGATGTCGGTAGAATTATCCAGGCCAAAAAATTGTTTAATGCCGCCATTATCACCGGCTATATCGCCAAAATTATGTGAGACCTTAAATGCCATCTTACCCTTACCTACTGTTTCCGTAGTGTTAGCATTAATAACTTTTTCGGAACTAAAAATTTGTATCGATTTTTTTTCTTTATCGTCCTGTGCCAGCAACTGTAAAGAAAAAATAAGAGCTGTCATTGTAAAAATCTGTTTCATACTATTGATTTAGTTATTAGGGAATAATCGTTTGTCAACCCCGTCGGGTTGCCTGTGTTTATCCAATAAAATAAATTAAAACCTTAGTAATCTGCAAGCAAAGACTTTGCACAGGTGGGTATAACAATTATTTCATCGCATCAATTATCTCTTCTGCATGGGCTTTATTTTTTGGCCGGAGAAATATTTTTCGGATGATGCCCTTTTCGTTTATTACAAAAGTAGTCCGCAGCACTCCCATGTACTTATTGCCAAACATTTGCTTTTGATCCCACACCCCGTATTTTTCTAATATAGCATGCGATGTGTCGGCAACTAATGTAAAAGGTAAACTGAATTTTGCTTCAAATTTTTTATGCTTTTTTGCTTCGTCTGGACTTACACCAATTACTTCAAAACCATTTTTTTTCAGCAAGCCATAATTATCCCGCAGGTTGCAGGCCTGTATGGTACAGGTAGGTGTATCATCTTCGGGATAAAAGTATAAGGCTACTTTCTTTCCTTTATAATTTGCTAAAGAAAATTTTTTTCCGTTCTGGTCGGTTCCTGTAAATGTGGGAGCTTTATCACCTTCCTTCAGTGTAACCATACTGTGTTATTTTTTCTTTTTTGTAGTTGGTTTTTTAGTGGTCGTTGTTTTCTTTTTGGGGCCAGCCGTCGCTTTCTTTTTTGTACTTGCTTTTTTTATTGCCTTCTTCTTTGGCGGCGGTGGTGTGTAAGGATATCGTTTGAACCACCATGTTTTTGTTGTTGTGTTTCCCACTAGATCGGTGGCAGTAGCTGTAAGTTGGTGTACACCATATGGGCATCGGTCATCAAATTTATATATCCAATTTCGGCTTTTATCATTGGTAAATCGAAGCCACTGGCTGTCTAATTCCACCCGAAATTTTTTAACGATGCCAAAATTATCAGTTGGTGTAAATAGGATTCTGCTAGCCGAGCTCAGATTGATAGTATCACCCTTTCCTAATTCATTTATCTGCGGTGGCGTAACATCTGCCAATACTTGAAAAGAGCCAAAGTCGCCAAACGTTGCTGAGAGCCAACCATTTTGCAAACTCACTTTTCGAATTGTACTTCCCTTACCGGTTCGTTGCATAATTAACTTGTCTTTCCATTCTTCTGGAATTGTTTTGTTAGGTTTTATGCTGACAGTAATATCATCATGCACCGGATAAGTAGCATCATTTACTTGGTGCAGCGCAGTTACTGAATTATAAGAAGAAGAATTGTTTCGGTAATATAAACTTGGCACTGTATCGTAAATGGAATGCTTTGGCAATTCCATTTTAAAATCTTCCTTGTCTAACACATTCATTCTATTAGGAATAAATTTTAGAGCAGGGTAATATACGTTTGCTTTTGCAAGACTATCATCGTACTGTATGGCAAAGTTCAGTTGCGAAGTGTTGCCTTTGGGATCTTTTACATCAATACTAATGAAATGCACATTCGTATCCAAAAAATTGATAACTCCATCACCGTTTATTTGTTTATATATCGGGCAATGGTCGCCGGGCAGTTGTGAAAGGTGTTGCAGAGAAGAACTGTTGCGATAGTCTGTATGAGAATTAATATAGGCTGTTTCATTATAATCAATACTGTCCAATACAAAACTTAGCTGTGGTTCATTATCTAAGTAAAGTTTGGCAGAAAAAATTCCATTATCACTACCACCACCATTCATTTTATCAATAGCCTGAATGGCAAAGCTTATTTTGCTCAACCCTGTTTTTATAACTGATTTTTTAGGAATGATATAGCCGCTATCAGTATTTTTTACTGCAAATAAAACTGGTGTTTGTGCATAAACAGTTTTACTACGGTCATACATTGCCAATCGTATTATAGATGGGGGCTTATTATCTTCCATTGGAAAATTGAACAGCAATGGGTTTAATCTTTTGTCCGTTTTTGTATCAATAATTTCAAAATGCAAATGCGGCCCTTTAGAACCGCCGGTATTACCACTATATGCAATAAAAGCTCCCTTGGTTAACGGAAATTGATTTTTAGTAAAGTCTAATTCTACTGCCCAATTCTCATGTTTGTATTGCTGCCCCATTACATATTCTTCCAATTCTGGATTAAAATCGTTCAGATGAGCATACAAGGTTGAAAGGCCATTGGGATGGTTAATAATAATAAACCGTCCAAAACTCTGCGGACGGATACCCACTTTGGCAATGTATCCTTCAGCTGCGGCATACACCGGTATATTTTCTTTTGCATCAGTTCTTATATCCAGCCCCATGTGCCAGTGATTAGGCCGCAATTCACCAAAATTGGCTGATAACTGCATAGGAAGACTAAGTGGGCTACGAAAATAATTTTTGGAATAAGAAGGAGGCTGTGCCAGCAGGGACAACGAAAAACCAAGAAGGTACGTCAGTAGTAATAATGTCAAACGCATACGCAAAAATAAGCATCATAGCCTATACTCTCTATCAGGTATAGGTCAAACGCTTCATTGTTCGTATCTTTTGCCCCCATTAAACAATGAAAAAATTTTTGTGGCTGTTGCCACTTTCTTTCCTGTTATCTGCCTGCCCGTTTGAGTCAACGGTGCCGATGACTGCTGCACCAACAGAACAAGTTGATACCACCTTGGTTGGGTATTGGTATGGCATTGTTAAAGATGGCAGCGATTTCTTTGGCATTGAAGCATTAGAAATTACCAAACAATCCGATTCGGTATATGCCATCATCCGGTATGGCAAAGCGGTAAAAGGAGATATTATTCTGCCAGATACGGCCTATTTCACTGGTTATACTACCGCTATCGGCGAACAACGGTTTATGAATATTGAAGGGTCTGTTGTAGTTGAGATCCCTCGCCGCAACAAAGCACCAGAACTGCGGAAACAGAAAATATTTTATATGTCTGCCTTCGAAAGAAGGAATGATACACTGAGCATTAAAACTATTGCTGAGGAGTTTTCTCCTACTAAAAAATCGTTTAAAACCCCGGACGATTTAAAAAAATTGGTTACCGAGTCGCTTGGTCAGCAAAAAAATATTTATGACGAATTATTTTCACTTTCTTACCGAAAAATTCAAAAGCCACAACCGTTAAAACCATTTTAATTCTTTTTTATGGGCATAGTTCTTTTAATACTTCTTATCATCGGGGTGTGCTCTTATTTTATCTCCCGGGCAGTATATAAAAGCCAGATAAAAAATAATTATAAGAATCCGGGAGTTACGGGTGTCATCGTTTTTATATTAACCTTTGCTATTTTGGCAGCGGCTATTTTCTTCCTTATCATTAATAATATCATGATTAGCCGTTAAGCTTTCCTTTTTTTTCGGATCAGCCATTCTGCCAATAATAAATTAGGTACAAAACCTATCCAGGCATCTATCATGTATAATGTAACAGGTGCTATAACAAACAAGCCGGAGAGAACCGCTTTCCATGTTCGTAATGTAATGGCCGAAAAAGTGAGGGCATAGCTTCTCATCATAAATTCTTTGTGTGCCTTCACATTTCCTTTCTTTATTTCCAAAAAAGCTTTCAGCGTAAACCAAAACCATAAGCTATCCAAAATGATAAAAGCAATTCTTGTTGGCAAATAGCCATTAGCATAAAAAGCCATTAGCATGCCTGCCGGAAAATTGATAAAGAGAACATTAAAAACATAAACCTTACCCATCAGGCGGTGAAGTGTTTTATGCTCCTTTAATATATAAGATGAAAATTGGGTGAACCCGGCCAACAATGTAAGTACGGCAGTAAAGACATGAATATAAAATGCTGTACGCCAGACATTGTTTTGAATATATTCCTGCTTTACCTTCAAAAAACCCACATCCGGCTCCAAGGTAAAGTGTTCCGCAACAATGCGCAGCATCAGGAAAGTACCGGCGCAGAGCACCAGGTACACCAATATGTTCTGCATCGTACTTTTAACCAGAGCTTTCAAATTATAGTTTGTGTTCAAATTTACATAGGTAATGCAGAAGCTGGTAATCCATAAAATCCCAATAGATGTATTCCTTCTTTTCCCGTAATGAAATCGGTGGATAAAACGCTGGTAATTTTCCGGCTATTCCCTTACTTTTGCGCAATTTGTTTTTCTATAAAGAAAAGCCCACAAAGACGCAAAGAACACCAAGAAAAAATAAATACATTTCTTTGTGCCCTTAGTGCCTTTGTGGGAAATAACACAATAAAAAATGCCAAAAGACAATTCGATTACTTCAGTTCTTATTATCGGCTCCGGCCCCATCATTATCGGTCAGGCTTGTGAATTTGACTATTCTGGTACACAAGCTGCCCGCAGCCTTCGGGAAGAAGGGGTAAAAGTTATACTTATTAATAGTAACCCCGCCACCATTATGACAGACCCGATGATGGCCGACAAAATTTACCTACTGCCACTAACAGTAGAAAGTATTGAACAGATATTACAGGAAAATGAAATTGATGCTGTGTTGCCGACAATGGGTGGGCAAACAGCATTGAATCTTGCTAAAGAAGCAGAAGAACTGGGCATTTGGCAACAATATAATGTGCGGCTGATTGGTGTGGATATTAAAGCCATTGAGAAGGCAGAAGACCGTGAAAAATTCAGGAAATGGATGATTGAAATAGGGGTGACAGTGGCCGAGGGAAAAATCGCCAACTCCTTTTTAGAAGGAAAAGAATTTGCCCAAGTAATAGGTTTCCCTTTGGTACTTCGTCCTTCTTTTACGCTGGGTGGCACGGGTGGTGGC
>JANORJ010000133.1:0-18950 GCA_031415255.1 Chitinophagaceae bacterium
TCCCTTCGACCAAATAGTACTCGACCCAGAGCTAACGGCTAATGCTCCTGCCAATCAGCGATTCTATACGGGCATGGATTGTTATATTCATTGCATTGAAAGTTTGGAAGGAACTTATTTAAATGAGTTTAGTAAAAGCTATGGAGAAAAAGCATTACAACTCTGCCGGGATGTATTTGTACATACTGATGGTTGGAATGATATGTGTGACGATAAACTGATGATGGCATCTTATGCAGGTGGTATGAGCATTGCTTACTCACAAGTGGGGGTGGCACATGCGGTGAGTTATGGTTTAAGTTATTTACTCGGCACCAAGCATGGTATTGGCAATTGTATTGTAATGAATCATCTGGAGGAATACTATCCGGCTGGAGTAAAGGAATTTAAACACATGGTAGAAAAAAACAACATTGAAATACCGGTCGGCATCTGCAATGGACTTAGCGATGATGACTTTGATAAAATGATAAACGTATCGTTGGGCATGAAACCACTCTGGGAAAATGCACTAGGAAAAGACTGGGAAAAAATAATGACAAGAGAAAAGTTGAGAGCTCTCTACGGCAAACTATAAACCCGCCTCCAATCGGCAAGTCCTATATGATAATTGAGGCTTCAGTATTTAACAAAACTCAATTGTATAAAAATACGTTGAAAATCAATTAAATTTGATTTAAGCGGTTGCGGCAAAGCAATAGTTAGAAGTGATACGGCAGCAACACTACAAAAGTTGGCGAATGAAAAATAACTCGACAATTCTTTGTAAATTTAAACTCGAATGAAACAAAAAATTTACATAGACACTTCTGTAGTTGGTGGTTACTTTGACGAAGAATTCAAAGATGCCACGACAGCACTTTTTCAGCGACTTGAAAATGGAGAAATTCTTTTTGTAGTTTCAGACCTGCTTGACCTTGAATTAATAAATGCACCACAAAGGGTTAGAGAGTTACTTTACAATTATTCGGCTGACAAATTCTTTCGGGTAGAATTGACCGAAGAATCTATTAAACTTGCTGACGCATACATTTCTGAAAACGTTGTTGGAAAAACAAGTTTAGAAGATTGCAGACACATTGCATTAGCGACAATAAACAAAGTGGACGTTTTAGCAAGTTGGAATTTTAAACATATTGTAAATCTGGACAGAATAAAAGGCTATAATTCGGTAAACCTTAAATTAGGTTATCAAATGATAGAAATTAGAAGTCCTAAAGACCTTGTAAATTATGGAAACGAATAAAAAAGAAAAACCTTTTGATGCAGTAAAAATGATGCGGGACATTCGAGACAAAGTAAGTTCTGAAACACAGAATATGACTTTTGCCGAGTTGAAAGAATACATTCAGACCAAAATCAAAGAGAGCAAATTGAAACCAGTAGGACAATAATGCACTACTGCAAACTTTGGATTGTGTGCAGTTTACAGACACCCATCATCTATGACTTACAACAATAAACGATATCTTAAACGGCAATCTTTTGAAATTTTAGAAAGCGCATTAAAAATTCATAAGAATGGGCTTTTCGATGAAATCGAATACGAGGTGCCCTTTGATAGTGTTCAAAATAAAAAAACAATACAAACTGAGATTAATAATAACTTACTTGTTACCGGTTTCTTTTTTGTGGCTTTCAGCTTCCTGTTTTTGTTGGGTTCGGCCCAAGAATTAACTGTAATTTTCTTATCCATAGGGTCACTGATGGTAATTATGTCATTTATAAATAGGAAAAAGACAATTACAATTCCAACATATGGTGAACCCATAACTCTTTATTTCAGCAAGAAGAACAAACAGGAGGTGATTGACTTCTCAGAACAAATTATTGATGCTTCAAACAATTATCTGCTTAAAAAATATAGTAAGGTTGATAGAGGACTTCCTATTGAGCCGCAGATAGAGCATCTCCAATTTCTTTTTAATCGTGAGATCATAACTGAAGAACATTTCGAAACTTTGAAGAACCAACTTCTTGGAAGAAATAATAAATCCTCGATCGGCTTTGGACAATAAGGCTGCACAGGACATGAATTGTGTGTTTTAAAGTTTCTTGTCTTTGATAGTATCAAATGATACTATCATGAAGCCGCTGTATCATATAACTTCCAACATTTTAAAGCTCATGAATTCTGCCGGCTACGAAATTTATTCCACCTGCAATACTTTTCCTAACTTTCCTCTTTATGAAACTCGATAAACTTCGCCCCGACAAATACCTGAAGTACCTGTACTTGCCCAACTTGTTTGCTATTAAACGAACAAAGGAAATACTATCAGTAAACCCCACTATCATCCCCCACCGGGAAGAAGCAAAAGAGGTAACGGTAAGTATTTATGATTATAATATCGATTCGCTGGAAGAAAAAAAATTATCGGCTGTTGGCGATTCTTTTATGTACAAAAGTAGCGGCCGCACCACCTGGATAAATGTTGACGGTCTTCGCAAAGCAGATGTAGAAGCTATTTGCACCCATTTTGATATTCACCCGTTGATAACAGAAGATATTCTTAGTATTAACCAACGGCCAAAAATGGACGAAGCAGATAACAGCATTTTTTGCCTGTTGAA
Organism: Chitinophagaceae bacterium; assembly: GCA_031415255.1. Lineage (GTDB taxonomy): Bacteria > Bacteroidota > Bacteroidia > Chitinophagales > Chitinophagaceae > JJ008. The sequence goes on from JANORJ010000133.1 coordinate 2,575, forward strand.
CATGCTGTATTTTAATGAAGAAACTTTTGCTGTGGAGCAAGAACAGATTAGTATTATTCTGGCCAAAGATGTTGTCATCAGTTTTCAGGAAGATGCGCATAGAGATGTATTTAATTCCATCAGAGAAAAACTAAAAACCGCAAACAGTAAAATAAGACAGCGGGGAGCCGATTACCTGTGCTATAACCTGCTTGATATGATTGTTGACCATTATTTTTTGGTAATGGAAAAACTGGGCGACCGCATTGAAGAGGTGGAAGAAGAAATAACAAGAGGAAACAATCCACGGGCATTAGCACATATCACCCGGTTGCGAAAAGAATTGATAATATTAAAAAGAAATTTTTCTCCGGTGCGGGAAGTAGTTAATGGTTTTTTGCGCAGCGAAAGCGAACTGTTGGAAGACCGGCACACCAAATATTATAAAGATGTGTATGACCACATCATACAAGCCTCTGACCTTAGTGAGAACTATCGTGATGTGATGGTAAGCTTACAAGACCTGCATGTGAACAATGTGAACATGAAGATGAACGAAGTAATGAAAGTAATGGCAATCGTTACCTGCTTGTTGGCACCACCCACCGTTATTGGCGGTGTGTTCGGAATGAACTTTACTAAAATTCCTTTTGCTGATAACAATCTTGGTTTTTATATTACTGTAGGAGTAATGCTACTAATTCCAATTGTAATGCTATATATCTTTAAACGGCGGGGGTGGTTCTAAAACCTTTTTCTTTCGACTAACTCTGCGGGGCCTTAGGGGTTGGTGGCTTTTTATACACCGGCACTGTACTGCATGGCTCTCCATACATAATGCTTTTTGCAACAGGCCGCAGCAGTTTTGTTATTTCCATATACACATAATCGCCAATGGGTGTTTCGCCGCAGCCTTTTATTACTACTCTTTTATCGGCAAATTCGTTGGTGTCAATCGCAGCAATATTTTTTAGAAAAAGTGCTTTGTGTAATTCCTTTTCATCGCCCATTACTATTTCTTTTGCCACCGGTTGCAGGTAAGTGGCCACCAGCATCCATGCCCACACCGGAATGATAGCATCTGCCGAACAGGTCACGGCAATATTTTTGTCCTGGTAAACAGACCAGTCAATTTTTTTTAACGCTTCCCGAAAATCTTTTTCTTTTAATATCATCCCCATAAATAAATACTCTTTCAAATCAAATACCGCCGTCGCTGTTTTAGGATAATATGTTTCCAGATCAATGGATACCAATCCGCTTTCGGCTACTTTATTTATAAATGGTTCGCTCATGTTTAATAATTCTTGTCTATCCACCTTCGCCAAGGCTTCGGCGGATACATAAAAGTAACAAATCGCCGCCGCCTGTTGTTTGCGACATCCGTAAAACAAAAGAACCCTGAAGTAAATAAATTACTTCAAGGTTGTAGTTAGTTTTGGTTGCTGATTATTTTAATACCTGCTGGATCTTTTATCTTTAATTGTCGCCGCTTTCTTTAATGGTTCAACGGGGTTTACCTGGCTTTTACGCTGCTGATACATTCCCTTACGCTGCTCTGCAATATCTCCGCTAGTAACCGGTGTGGCAGAAACATTATCCACCCGAATTACATAAACACCATATTGGCCTGCTAATACTTCTGGTACCACTTTCCCTTTGTTGGCCGGGTTAAATGTGGCGCCACTTACTATTGGCTCATAGCCAAGGTTGGCGGTAGAGTTCATACGAACACTGTCCACCACTTCTATTTGTTTGCCACCGAGTGCTGCTGCTGCTGCTTCTAACGTAGCCACCTTACCAACTTTTTTTATTAGAATTTCTGCTTTCTTTTTGTTGCGCAATATTGGCTCTACTTCCATTCTGGCTATGGCCGCACTTTTTGTTCCTTCTTCATATACACCTGTTACCACTGCCACTATATAACTATCATTAACTCTTTCTGGTTTCAGCACTTCACCTCTTTTGGCATTGTAAATGTTTCTTACCAGTTGTCTTGAATAACCAATTCCCTGCACTTGTGCATCATTTGGTTTAATGGTAAGACCAACTCCCTTTACAAGGCCTTTTGGTTTTAATGTTTTTTCAAACGCAGCATCAAATGCTTTTTCATCACGGCTGTCGGCGGCAAACTGGTTTGCCTCTTCTTGTGCTTTGCTATCTGTTTCGGGACTGGCAAGAATTTCCTGTGCCAGGTAACCAACTTTATAGCTTATTTGTGGTTTGATGAAAGACAAGATTTCTATGTAATGCCAACCAAACTGGGTCTTTACTACTTTTTTATCGCCGGGCTTGCCATCAAACAAAATAAACTGTCCAAATTCTTTTGCAAATCCTTCTCCCTGGATGGAGGCAGAAGAAAATGTCATTACACCTTTATCAGCATGAGCAGCCTGGTCGGTTGTATAGATAGCTTCCAGCGCATCAAAGCTGGCTCCGTTCTTTATTGCCAATGCAACACTGTCCACTTTTGCTTTTGCTACTGAATCTGGCATAATGGGGTTGCCGCTTCTGTCTGTTACGCCTAATAATATGTGACGGCATTTTACAGAATCAGGAAGGATTTTTGTATCCAACATTTTTGCCATTACATAACTTCCACCATCGAGGTAGGGGCCAAACACCTGGTTTTTACCCAACCGCTGTATGCTGTCTTTAGCAGCCACCTGCATTTGAGATGCGCCGATGTAACCATCAAAAAAGTTGGTAACACCGTTGCGGGCAAGAAACGAAACCGCTGTTGTTGTTGTATCAAACTCTGGTTTTAATAATAACAGTTGGTTTTTTATTTGTAAAGTATCTCCGGCAGTTGGTGCTGCATTAAATGTTACATAAGCAATATTGCGGCTTTCTTCCTGTTTAAAATCTTCTTTGTGTTTGTTGATATACGCTGCAATTTCTTTGTCTTCAATTTTAACGGTGCTGTCAACTATGCTGGCATACGATTCTCTTACAATAGAAATTTTTCCTAATTGGCTATTGTCGGCATTTTGTTTTTCAAGAATCCAGCGGGGAAAATTAATGCTGTTGCCAAGCATGGCAACATATTTTTCTGATAACCGCTGCTGCTTTAATTGCTCCACATAATTATTAAAATTATCTTTTTGATCTTGTGGTGTTTTTTTGTCTTTCAGCATCTGGTCAATCTTCTGCTTTGCTCTGATAGGATCAAAGCCATTCTCATCTGAAAGCTGTTGTTTTAAATCGGCTGGCATGTTAGGACCATATAAAATATCGCCCAGTTCTTTTTTACCAATCTTCATTCCTAGTTTATCAAACTCGCCTTGCAGCAAAATGCTGTTTATTTCCTGGCTCCATGCTTGCTCTACGGCTTGAGTAGTAACCATGCCTGCAGGATAACCCTGCTGCTTCATTTGCTCTTCCGCTTGCTCTACTTTTTTAGCAAATGCATCGGCATTAATACTAGTACCATTTACGCTACCAATATTTTTAGAACCGCCTGCGCCGCCAGCTCTGCCCCGGCCTGAAAAGTAATCGGTCAATATAAAACCAACCAACGCCAATGCAATAGCAACAACGGCCACTTTTGCATACTTATCTCTGATATCCTGAATAATAGACATAGTAAATTCTGCTTTTTTAAGGATGGCAAAAATAGGACTTTTGGGGAAAAGAAGTGAGTAAATGAGGATTTGGGGAATAGTAATTTGGATTTTAGTGGATGGCCGTTCTTTTTTAGCTATTAATGGCTCCGGCATTGGGTTTTAAACAGTAATTGGGAATCTGGTAAGAATATTTACTTCCCTCCAGATTCCCAATTACAATCTCCTTTAAAATAAATGGTTACTTCCGTTTGGGGTGCACCAGTTTCATTTCCTGCACCAGGTGGCTGGCGCCGGCATATTTGTCCACTATAAAAAGCACATAACGGATGTCCACCATTATGTTACGGCAAATAGAGGGGTCGTAGTTTATATCACTCATTGTTCCCTCCCACACCCGGTCAAAGTTGAGGCCAACAAGATTTCCATAGGCATCTAAAGCCGGGCTGCCGGAATTGCCGCCGGTAGTATGATTCATAGCAATAAAACAAACCGGCATTTTCCCATTGCTTCCATATTGACCATAATCTTTGTTCTTATATAGTGTTCTTATTTTTTCCGGCACATCAAATTCATAGTCACCTGGTTTGTATTTATCTAATACTCCGTCGAGATAAGTATAAAAATCATACTTCACCGCATCTCTTGGGTTGTAGCCTTTTACATTACCGTATGTTACCCGCAGGGTGCTGTTGGCATCGGGATAAAATGTTTTTTCTTTAAACACATCCATCTGCGCCTGCATGTAGGTACGATTGAGTTTATTAATGCGACTTTGTATTTCATTGAGTTTTTTTGTTACCTCGTTTGAATAAGTGCTTACTAAGTCTGTATATAATTGAATGGCTTTGTCTTTTTTTATATCCTCCATCATTTCTTTCACCGGCTTGTCCAACAGCAACATTGTTTTCTTTTGGTTGTGCAGCACCGACTCCTCGTACAATTTGGAGGACACTTTTGTAATATTATCTCCGTTCTCTTTCACCCATTTTTTTAAAAACGGGGATTGGTATTTATCATCCTGATCTTTTATATACATCTCTATCAATGTTTCAAACAGGTGTTGATCCACTCCGGCATTATACTCTGCATACAAACCTTCTAATGTATTTTTAACCAGTTCTAGCCTGTTACCATATTCTTTTTCGTCGCCTTTATCAAACGATGTTTTTACAGAATTAACAAGGCTAGCAATAGCAAACAGTTCTATTTTACTGGTAATTTCCAAATAATAATCCCGTGCATACCCATAGGGTTTTATTTCGGTGTAGGCAGCTTCCAGATCGCCCATCAGTGTTCCATATTGTGTTTTCCATATCGGATTGGCAACTACTCTTTTTTGAAAATCCGCTTCATAGGCTTTCTTTTTTCCCAACGCATTGGTGCTGGTAAGTCCCAACACTTCGCCCTGCCATTTTTTATAAGAATTTTGTATGCCTGCATATTTAGCGGCATATTGAATTTTAATTTGCTCATCTTTTCGCATGTAGCCATCTATTACTGCCAGGGCTTTTTCACGGATAGCAATTTTGGCGGGGTCGTTTACCTCCATTATTTGCTGCACTGCTGTTGATTGCAAATACTGTGTTGTTCTGCCGGGAAAACCAAACACCATCGTAAAATCATTTTCTGCCACACCATCTAATGAAATGGACAACGATTTTTTGGGAGTGTAAGGAACATTATCTGCGGAATACGCAGCGGGTTTATTATCCTTGCCAGCATAAATGCGGAACATAGAAAAATCGCCAGTGTGCCTAGGCCACATCCAGTTGTCGGTGTCTTTTCCAAAATTACCAATGGCAGATGGCGGTGCACCTACCAATCTTATATCCCTATATGTTTCGGTAATAAACATATAATATTGATTGCCTTCAAAAAAGCCACGGACAAAACCATCTTGATAAGTTTCTTTTTTAGCCGCCTTTCTTATCTCGTTAATATTTTTATCAATAGTAGATTGTCTTTCGCTTTCAGTCATTGTAGCCAACACACCAGTTAAAGCTTGTTTACTTACATCTTCTATCCGTACTATAAAAGTTACAAAGAGGCCAGGATTGGTTAATTCCTCTCCGTTATTTTTTGCCCAAAAGCCATCTCTTATATAATTATGTTCTAGAGTGGTGTGGTTTTGCACCGCATCAAATCCGCAGTGGTGGTTGGTTAGCACCAATCCTTTTGATGAAATTACTTCGCCGGTGCAAAAGCCGCCGAAACTTACAATAGCATCTTTCAGGCTGCCCGCATTTATATTATAAATGTCTTTGGCACTAATCTTCATGCCCAGGCTTTTCATTTTTTTCTCGTTAAGCTGCTGTAGCAATAGTGGCAACCACATGCCTTCATCAGCTTTAGCCAACGATACAACAGACAAACAAAAAACAACCAGCAGGTGTTTAATATATTTCATATAGAAGATTTTAGAGACTTTAAAATTAGGGTTTTCTATTTTATGTGCTTTTACGTCCATAATTTTCCAAACACAGTGATAAATTTAAAATTTTACAGACCCTAATCATTCAAATCATATCAATCCGTGTAATCAATGATCGTTTTTTCTCCCCAACCAATTGTGAACAGCGTATTTTTTATGTGGATATCCCCGCATGAAACGTGGATATGAAACAGGATGATTGGAAACGAAAATGTGGGTTACTTCATTTTTGGTGTATAGTGGTCATTAATACACCAATTGTCCTATCCTTATTCACAGATTTATTTTTATAATACATAAAATAGTTTTACCTACTTTTTATTCCACACCTATGTGGATATACTACATAGAAACCAGCAGCAGCAACAAACCGTACTGTGGATTACCCTGTTTATAATGTGTATTACTTCAAAAGTGTAATTTTGTAAAATATCTTTTCCACGAATCCACAGCTGTAATAATAATAAACTCTTTTTTATAAAAATATATTAATACTATTATTGTATTAATACATGGGTTTGAAAAAAATATTTTGAAAAGTTGTGTGACATGTTGGAATATTGCTGAATCGACCCTTCGATCAACTCAGGGTGACAAACACAAAAAGATGAACAACGATACTTCGACTCTTCGACAAACTCAGAGCTCAGTACTTACCGCCGCAAAACCTCACCCCAACCCTCTCCTTGAAGAGAGGAAGAAAGAAGTTGAAAGTAAAGGTTTTCTGGATATTGAGCTGGATCCTTCGCTTGACCTTTTTGCCGAAATAGAACGGCTGAAAAAAGAAAAAAATGCAGTGGTGCTGGCACACTACTACCAGGAGCCGGACATTCAGGATGTGGCAGACTACATCGGTGATAGTTTGGGATTGGCGCAGCAGGCAGAAAAAACCACGGCGGATATGATTGTTTTTGCCGGCGTACACTTCATGGCGGAAACAGCAAAGATTCTTAACCCATCAAAAAAAGTGGTGATACCAGATTTTAAAGCTGGTTGTTCACTTAGCGATAGTTGCCCACCGCCGCTATTCAAAAAATTTAAAGAGCAGCACCCCGACCATGTGGTGGTGAGCTATATCAACTGCAGCGCCGGCATAAAAGCCCTGAGCGATGTGATAGTAACGAGCAGTAATGCAAAAGTGATTGTAGAAAGTTTTCCGAAAGATCAGAAAATAATTTTTACACCCGATAAAAATCTGGGAGCTTATATCAACAAAGTAACTGGCAGAAATATGCTGCTGTGGAATGGTGCCTGTATGGTACATGAAATTTTTAGTTTGGAAAAAATAACTAAACTAAAAGTGAGACACCCGAACGCAAAATTAATTTCTCACCCGGAGTGTGAAGATCCAATACTTCGTATTTCTGATTTTATAGGTTCTACGACAGGCTTATTGAAGTACTCACAAACAGATTCATCACAAGAATACATAGTGGCAACAGAGACTGGTATTTTGCACCAGATGATGAAGGCCTCACCCAATAAAACATTTATACCTGCACCACCTACTAACAGTTGCGCCTGCAACGACTGCCCGCACATGAAGCGGAATACCCTGGAAAAAATTTACCTCTGCATGGAGTATGAAACACCAGCTATTTTTATGGAGGAGGAATTACGGTTGGCGGCTAAGAAACCGATTGACAGGATGCTGGAGATTTCTGCTAAGGCGGGATTGTAACGTTTGAAAGGAAATAGTTGGTAAGTTTTACTGGCGTTGCAAACAACAGCCACACATTTCTTACAACTTCCACACCCAAGTTAAGAAGCGGGTTAATATATCTACTACTTATTTCTTAAACCATATCATCTTATTTATCTAAATTTAAGAAATGAATCTGGTATAAAAATCTTTTGATAATCAATAGAAAATTGTACCAGCCATATCGACATTACATACGTTGTATGCAACTTTAAATTCATGCGTAACTTATTATACATAATTGCCTTAGTTATTCTGCTATTTTCATGCAAAAAAGAAAAATCTACTTTACGTCAAGTAAGATTTACAGGATCTGTGTTGGATGCCACTAATGGGGTTGGTATATCAAATGTTATTGTTAAGATGTACTGGTCAAATCTCGTCAGTTCGCTAGAAACTCCCATTGATTCAACATCAACTGATTCACAAGGAAACTACGTTTTTGAACAAACTATTGAAATTTCCAAGTTTGATGAACACAGCTTAGAAACATTTGCAGTAGTTCCAAGTGCTTATATTAGCACTTTAGATCTGGAGCACACAACGGTTGGGGTGTCGACATTGGGTATTCAGTCGGACAAACTCCAAATGATCCCTCTTTTCCTTTATCCTAAAGCCCAACTAAGAATCAAATTAAACAGAACCATGACTGATACTTTCGCTGAGTTTCAGGTTTTTTACAACTACGGTGGCAGAAATTATTGGGCAGCCTTAACGAATGGTAGTATTTCGGGGACGCAAACATATGATGTTTTTACAGCGGGACACATTCAAACAAGAGTGTTTTGGAAGAAGATTTTCAATTCAGGTTCATCAACTCAGGCTGATTCTATCATATGCTTGCCAACTACAGCAAATGAAATCATAATGAATTACTGATAAATGCGCTGCGCCCAACATACGGTTTGCTGCCAGGCCGTGCAGGCAGCAAGCCGGGGTCGTTATCTCCCAATCTCCGCCAACACCATCTTCGTACATTGTTTCTATCTTTTATCAGGATACTCAAATTTTAAATCCGGAAGTATTTTGTAAATTAGCAACATGAATCCTGTTCAGCATAATATGGAGAGTATTAAAAATCTTTGCCGTCGGCATAGGGTGAGAAAGCTTTTTGTCTTTGGCTCGGTGTTGTCCGGTTCTTTTAATGCCGGGAGTGATATTGATTTTATTGTTGATTTTTCTGCTATGGAAGTAAGTAAGTATGCGGATAATTATTTCGATTTGAAGTTTTCACTCGAAGACCTTTTACAAAGGCCAATAGATATGGTAGAGCAGCAAACAATCAGCAACCCATATTTTAAAATGGCTGTAGAGCAGCAAAAACAGCTTATCTATGAAGCTTGAGATAAAAACCAGGCTTTATCACATTCTTACTGCTATCAACTAGATTGATAGTTATATTAAAGATTTGCGAAGGTGAATAATCATTTCTATTGGATAATCTCCGCCAATACCATCCTCGTACATTGCTTCTCTCTCTTTTCTGGGTTCACAAATTTTAAATCCAGCTTTGTTATTTCATAATCCAATACAGAAAAACGCTGTCCAAATTTATAACCAACCTGTTTTATTTCTTCTTCACTGTTTATATCAAACAACAACCATATTTTTTTATCAGGTTGCACAACAGAATCGGCAAACTGTTGACGAAGCGAAGCGGTGTAAAAACTAAAGGAAGAGCTTTGCATGTCTTTCCAGAAGTAAACATCGGCGGGGTTTACTTTGCCTTTTGTAGCAATTGCTAATTGATTACCGCCCTGGTAAGTTAATAGTTTCGGATAAAAATTACTGTTCAGCAGAAAGAAACAAAGTGCCATGGTGGCAACAGAAGCAGCCACTGCCTTTTGTAATTTATTATATGCATCCCTTTTTGTAAAATAGAAAACAATGGCCAGCAGCAGCACAACGCCAATAATAGTTACAACACTTTTTACCGGAAAGGCCCAACCATTAATAGCCGCCACCACTAGCAACAAAAGCCCGATAAGAACTAGCTGAATAATAAAAATATTTTTAACCCATCGTGGGTGTGTTTGTTTGTTCAGGATAAAAGCAGCGGTCATAACCGCCGATGTTGGGAAAACGATATTAAGATAATGCGGCAATTTAAAACCAGAGAAAGAAACAATCAACATCATGACGATAAAGACACCGATTGTTAACCACTCTTGTTTTCTTTGCAAAAAATTCTTAATTCCTCCAGCCAAAGCGATATAAGCTAACACACTCCACGGTGCAAATGCCCAAAGGAATGAATGAAGAAAAAAGAAATAATCATTTTTTGCATCACTGCCCATGCCGCCGCTAAACCTTTCCACACTTTGATTGAGCAAAATAAATTTTACTCCGTTTATGTGGTCTCTACCCCTTGCCATTGTTTCAGGATGAAGATTGTATTGTAAGTAATAACAATACACTACCGGCGAAATGAATAGGGCAAACAGCAGTAGGAGCAATAACCATTTCCAATTCAGGAACAGATTCCATTCTTTGCGATAGAGAATATAAAACAAAGCCGCCACCGCCGGAACAAATACGGCAATATGACCTTTGGTGCAAAAGCCTAACGCTAATCCCAATGCTGCCCCCGCAATGTTTACTAGTTTTTTATGTTGAATAAACTCCACCAATTGCCAAATGGATAAGGCAATACAAGCAGTAAGTATCGCATCCATCCGCACATCGTTATTGGCCAGCATATAAGCAAAGGAAGAAGCGATGATTACTGCCGCCAGTTTCCCCACTTCATTATTGTATAATGATTTTCCAAGACGATAAGTGGAATAAGTTCCGAGTATGGTGAATAGAAAGGAAGGAAGTTTATACGCAAAAGAAGTAACGCCAAATATTTTATAGCTAAAAGCACAAAGCCAGAAATGTAAATGTGGTTTATCTAGATATGGACCGGCATGGTCAACCAATGAAACATAGTCGCCAGTTAAATACATGTGCAGGGCAATGTTGGCATGGTGTGCCGAATCGTTATCCATCAGCGGCACAAAGAGGCCGATGATATACACCAATCCCAACAGGGAAAAAAGAAAGAGGTAAGTGTTGCGGGAAAGAAACGGCGTATTCAAACGGAATGTTTTGGCAAAGTAAGTTTGTTTTTGGCCACGAATTACAGGAAAAAAAGAATACAAGCCACGGATTGCACAGATTTACACGGATGAATACACATATTTGAATTAGATAGCGGTCTTTGGCTCTGCTTGACTAACTAACCATCAAAGAAGCTATCAGTTCTTGTACTTTTTCTTTTATTAAATCTCTTACTTTATTAAACTCTTCTTCATTCATTTCCCTCGGGTCGGGTATTTGCCAGTCAATAAATTGTTTAGCAGGCATCCAGGGACAGGCATCACCGCAGCCCATTGTTACTACTGCATCAAACGGGCCATACTGTTCCACCTGGTCTAATGATTTGGAACGATGAGTTTTTAAATCATAGCCCAATTCCTTCATAGCCACAATGGCTTTTTGATTAACCCTTCCTGATGGTTTGGAACCGGCGCTGTAGGCTTTAACGTTTGCGCCGCCCAGCATTTTTGCAAAAGCCTGGCTCATTTGAGAACGGTTACTGTTCTCCACACAAACGAAAAGTATTTTCTTTGGCATAGTGGTAAAGATAAAGAGTCCCGCACGGCAGAACTCTTTTTGTTTTTAGCAGCAACCGCCGCCACCGTCATTTCCACAGCAAATGCTGCCGGGTTCACAACAGTTTGCGTCTTTCTGAATTTTTGTGTTCATGGCTTTACTTTTATGATGAAAAAAAGAAAAACAATTTAGCAACAGCCGCTTCCCGGCTCACAACAATTACGGTCGTCTTTAACCGGCTTTTCTGCATACACGGTGATGCTGGTAATTTTGGTCATTCCTTTTTTATATTCGCTAATTTCTTCTGCACTTAAATAGTTAGTCAGAATTGTATCTGGAATAACAATGGTCTTATCTTTTTGTAATAAGATATTTTTAAACCCGGCCTCTTCAATGATACTGAGGTATTCGCTTTTTTGAATAGCGCCGGACACACAACCAGCATATAGCTCTGCCACTTCTTTCCATTTGGCAGGAAGTTGTCCTTCTAAAACAATATCAGAAATAGAAAAATGTCCGCCGGGCTTCAACACCCGGAATATTTCACCAAATACTTTGTGTTTATTGGGAACAAGGTTTAGCACACAGTTACTCACTATCACATCGGCCTTATTAGCAGTTACCGGCATGTCTTCTATATCTCCCTGGCGAAATTCTACATTATTCAACCCCAGTTTTTCAGCATTTTCCCTGGCACGGGCAATCATCGGTTCTGTAAAGTCTATCCCGATTACTTTTCCGTTTTCCCCAACAAAGCGTCGGGCAACAAACGCATCATTACCGGCACCGCTGCCAAGGTCAATTACCGTGTCGCCATTTTTTATTTTTGCAAATTCTGTTGGCAAACCACAGCCCAATCCTAAATCAGCATCAGGATTATAGCCTTCAAGTTTGGTGTAATCGTCGGCCATTATATTATATACTTCATCACCACAGCAGGCCGATGTGGCGCCGCAGCAGGACGCTGCATTTAGTTCTTTGGGTTGATTAGCAATTTCGCTGTATTTTTCTTTTACCAATTGTTTGATTTGTGCATCGTTGTTCATAGCTATATTTTTAATTGATGAATAATTTATTTAGCAACAGGCTTTTTCGTTTTTATTTTTCAGGTTAGTAAAAAGAATATTGAATTCTCCATTAAATTTTTCAAAGGCTTTCCAGTTGATGCAGTAACAACTGCGGGGGCCGTCAATGCTGCCGGTAATTAACCCGGCATTTTTTAATTCTTTTAAATGTTGTGACACGGTGGATTGTGCCAACGGTAACAACTCTACTATTTCCCCACAGATACATTCGTTTCGCTGCGCCAATACTTTTAGAATAGCAATTCTGGCTGGATGAGCCATTGCCTTGGCGAAATTGGCGAGGTCTTGCTCCTTCTGAGTAAATTCTTCTTTTTTATGAATAGCCATTTTATAATCTTATATCGCAAATATACGATAAGACTTTCCATACGACCAAATATTTATGAAAATTATTTTTTAGAAGGAGCTGCTTTTCTTTTTACCAGTGAAATAATAACACCGCTGGCGATGATGCAAAGAATGCCGAGGGAAGACATCCAATCAGGAAATGTATCACCCAGCGCCATACCGATAAAAACAGAAAAAATAATATTGGCATAGCCAATAGAAGAAACAATACCGGCCTTGTCAGCACCATAGGCTTTGGTTACAAAGTATTGACCAAACAATGCAGCAAGACCCAACCATAGAACATAAAACCACTCAACACCCACCGGCCAACGCCAGTTGATAAAGAAAACATCATCAGCGGGTAATTTGAAAATATATTTCACTAACATAAATACAGTTGGCACAAGAACCCCTGTTCCAATAAAGGATAAAACAATAATTCTGGAATCATAATGACCAGCCAGTCGATTAACAGTGATATAAGCTAACGCCGATGTGATACCGGAAATCAATCCGGCCACATGATAGAACCAAGGAAAGTGCATAGCGGGTTTATAAATTAATAACATTCCTAAAAAGCCAAGTAACACTGCCAGCAATACTATACGACCATGATATTCTCTAAAGAGTAAGAAGGAAAAAACGGCAATGAATAATGCGGAGGTCAGGTTGTACGTCATGGCAGTACCAAGCGGCAGATGAAGTATGCAATACAACAATGTGTAAAGAGCCGTTGTTCCCATCAACCCACGAAATAGTAAGAGATGAAATTTTCCGCCTTTGTTTTCTGGCGGCTTTACTATAAAACCTACAATTAATACAACCAATCCAACTGCATTTCTCCAGAATACTAATTGTCCGGCACCAAAACTTCCTTTTAGTAATTTGGCCGCACCACCCATTAATGAAAAGCCGAGAGCTGCAAGCAGCATGTAAAAAATTCCTTTGTATCGGGAATCAATAGCCATCAGACTTTTGACAATTTTTCAACGGCGGCCTCTAATGTTTCCTTCTTCTTCGAAAAACAAAACCGCAGCACCTTATCATCTTTTCCATTTTGATAAAAAACAGAAACGGGGATTGTCGCCACTCCGGCTTCTTTTGTTAATCGTATCGCCAGGTCTTTATCCGCTTCATCACTTATTCTTTCATAGCTACCGCAAATAAAATAACTGCCAAAAGATTCCTGCATAGTAAACCTTGTTTGCTTCATCAATTGTTTGAAGTAATCTCTTTTCTCCTGCATAATCGCAGGTAATGAAAGATAAGCGTCTTTGTTTTTTAGAAATGTTGCTAAGCCTACCTGCGATGGAGTGTGGCAACTAAAGCAATTGAACTGGTGAACCTTTCTGAACTCCTTGGTGAATGCTGCCGGTGCAATGCAGTAGCCAAGTTTCCAACCGGTACAGTTATAAGTTTTGCCAAATGAGAAACAAACAAAACTTCGTTCTAATAAATCCGGATACCTCAGCATACTCTGGTGCGGAATATTATCGAAGATGAGATGCTCATACACTTCATCGCTGATAATAAATATGTTGGTGCCAGCTACAATTTTTCTCAACTGCTGTATATCTTCTTCTCCAATCACACTACCTGTTGGATTGTGTGGCGAGTTGATAATGATAGCTTTTGTTTTTGGTGTAATTGCTTTTTGCACTGCCACCCAGTCAATATGATAGCCGGGATAAACAAGGTTGACGGTAACGGCCCTTGCTCCGTTGATTTCAATATTCGGAATATAACTGTCATAGCAGGGATCAAATACAATTACTTCATCACCCGGTTGCAGAATAGCGGTAAGCGATGAATAGATTGCATAAGTGCCTCCTGGAGTGATAGTGATTTCTGTATCGGGATTAATTTTAGTTTGATAAAGAAATTCCACTTTTTCAGCAATCGCTTCTCGTAGCGGCATCCAACCGGGCATAGGAGAATATTGGTTGAAATCATTCTTCATAGCCGCTGACACCAAGCTGGTTAATTCATGATTCATTGGATAATCAGGAAATCCTTGACCAAGATTTACGGCATTGTATTCTGTAGCCAATCCACTCATTATAGTGAAGATGGTAGTGCCTACGTTGGGAAGTTTAGATTGAATGTGCAACATGTCGGTATTTAAAAATAAAAAAGCAGCTTCATATTATTTACGAAGCTGAGCTAAGTTCTGCAATTCCCAACAAACCTACTTCACCACAATCTTAGCAAACCTCAATTCTGTTTTAGCCATTAATTTTTGCCTCCATGACGGAACAAAGATTTCATTCTTAACTACAAAGGCGTGGCGAGGCATCAACACTGTTTCTTCATTATTAGAAGTAATGATTTTGCGGGTCATTTTACCAGTGGCAAGATCAACAGACACTCCATAGGCATTGCTCCGCTTTCGAAAATTTGAAACCGTTTTTACTCTGTCGCCATATTCAGGGTTCACATTGTTGCTGGTATGGTCGTTCATCAACAACACAAGGGAGTTGTTATAAATCAGGCTTTTGTAAGAAGAATAAAAGGGCATGCCACCGGCTGCTGCAAAATAGCCGCTTCTATCATTACTAAAGCCCCAACCACTGCCATAACTATTGCTTGTTGTATTAATTTGCTCCAACTGTGCTTTTGGCAAGGCGTTTAGCCATTTAATGTTTCCGTCTTTGTCGGCATTTATAATCAAGATGTCTTGATTAGTAAAGCGATGAACATAATGCCAGGTGGTGGTGGAGGTACGGGTATTTGGATTGTAATTGTAAGTGGAATAAGAATAATAAGAATATTGGGAAACCTCACTGGTAATGACGATAGAATTATCAGCCGGGTTAATATCTACCGATTTAATGATAAAACTGTTGGGAAACTCTTCTTCCTCGTCATCTTCCTTTGCTTTTTTAGATTGTTTTTTGTTTTCTTTCAGCTCATCATCATCGTCGGTAGCATCTTCATAAGCTTTGCCCAACATGCCAGCATTAATTTCTTTGAAAGAGCTTAATAACAACTGGCCTTTTTCAGCATCCACTTTATTTATATAGAAACCGTTCAGATCTTCTTTTTTTGCTCCGTTGCTATAAAATCCTGCGAGTAACAAATCTCCGTTAGGCTGCTCTATCAGTTTTCCGCTAATTATATAACGATCATCTGCATTCAGCACTACATCTTTTTCCTTTTCTCCATCTGCATTATAAATGGACATTACATATTGCTTAAAGATGAGCCGCTTCTTTTTCTTTTTACCAATTTGTGTTTCTTCAAATTCTTTTCCCAGCACTACTATCTTTTTGTTTTTGGTAAACTTAACATCTGCCAGTTGGTAATGACTAGGTAGAAAAGCCATGCTAATAACAGTACTTTCTATTTTCTTTAAACTTTTGTTTAATAAACTAATGCCAAGAGAAACACGGTCGGCAGCAGAAATATTACTAACCATCAAAAAAGCATCACCATTATGAACAGTCGATACCTTCATATCATAATTATCCCGTTTGTTTTCCAGCGCATAGCTGCCCAACTCACTAAAATCGCCTGTCAGGTCGCCGCTGTTATTGTCCACCTTGGCTCCATACACTTTGAATAGCCGCCCCTTTCTTTCATAATCGGTAGCAAACAGGAATAGATCTTTGTTTAATGTTTGAAAACTTTGAAAATCCAGACCCTTCAGTTCTTTTTTATATTCTTTATCAAAAACCTCCCCGAAG
>JANORJ010000134.1:0-7619 GCA_031415255.1 Chitinophagaceae bacterium
CCAGAGTGGAACTGGAACCCGGCGATATGCCACCGGTGCTGGATGTTGAGCAATTGAATGGTGCATCTGCAGCGGAGGTAAGAAAAGAAATGAAAAAATGGCTGGAGATAGTAGAAAATCATTACGGCGTAAAACCAATTATCTATACTAATGTGGATTTTTATAATCGCAACCTCGGCAGTGAGTTTGATAATTATCCATTATGGGTGGCGCATTATTACCAGGCAGAGCAACCACGAATAAAACGGGGCTGGGTTTTTTGGCAGCATAGTGATGAGGGTCGGGTGAATGGTGTTGTTTATAACGTTGATTTTAATGTGTTTAATGGCGATTCGGCAGACTTTAAAAACCTGCTGATAGATTAACAGGATAACAACCAACTGTTGAAATGCAGTACCTTGTTAAACTGAAATAATTATTTGCATGGAAAAAAACTGGGATCCCGGGGTTAAAAAATTTTTTGTCAAAATCCTTAATTCAATTTCATTGGGCCTGTTGTGGATGTTGACCTGTGCCATAGCCGGCATTTATTTTCAGCTTGGTTTTATCAATGGCAAACCAATTGTTTACCCTATTTTATTTTATGCGGCCATGGTTACCAGCCTTTTTCTTCTTGTCCGGTATTTATATAAAATCTGGCAAAAGGACTAAGTCGGTACATAGGCAGAAACAAACCTAATACCGATTGTGCATCCGTAATAGTCCAATTTCATTGGCCTAAACGGCTGCTACATCGGCATTATACCGGAAAAGTCCAGGTCAATTTATAAATACATTTGCTATAAAATACCGGCGGGTACGTACATCAGGATGAGCAAAAAATGCTATTTTACAATTTCATAAAACTTCTGATGGAACTAAAGCGAATAAGTAAACGAATTGTTATTACCGGCTCACTATTGATATTGATAATTAAAGTTGTTATACGACCTATGCATTTGTTTGATGATCCGGCAAGGTTCTTTTTAAACATTGCCCCCAACCTGCTGAGTTCATTCCTGATACCGTTTGGTGCTTACTGGTTTTTTAGCGGTAGAAATTTTTTGGTAGCCCGGATTTTCAAAATTCAAACTGCCTATGATCTTCGTTTAGTCTGTCTGCTAGGTTTTGGAATGTTGGTGGTAAATGAATACATGCAGTTAATACCCTTTTTTGGACGCACCTTTGATTACAACGATATTATTTTCTCTTCCGTTGGCTTACTTATTTCTTATTTTATTTTTGCAAGAGTTCAGTCCCGCAAAAGAAGGGACTACCAGGTGCAAGCCAATTAATTTTTTGTATCTAATATTACCGGCGCATTTCCTTTACCCATAATAACCACTTTTGAGTTAGGAGATTTTGCAAGTTCCAGGTAGGCTTTTATCTGTTCGTATTGCAATTGCTGATCGGTTAAACCAATATTGATGATGCGTTGATAATCGGCAATGCCCTGTGCCTCCACTCTTTTCCGCTCTGCCTCCTGTTTTTCTTTTAATAATACAAACTGCATTTTTTGCGCATCCTGTTCTGCATTTATTTTTTGTTCAATAGTTGCTTTTACAGATTGCGGCAGCGTAATATTTCTAACCAGCAATTGTTCCAGTATCAATCCTCTTTTTTTAAAATCTTCATCAATGCTTTTAAAAATGCGTTGTTGAAATTCATCTCTTTTGTTAGAATATAATGACACCGCTTCATAGTAAACAGAGTTGTCACGGATTTTAGTTCTGGTTAACGGACGAACAATTTTATCGGTGTAATCAACACCTGTTTCCCTTATGAGTCGGGGTGCTTCAGACGGCAGTAATTTATATAATACGGTCAGGTCAATCGTTACTTCCAAACCATCTGACGTTAATACCCGAATAGCATCATCACCGGTTTGGTTTCCCTCATCATGTATGCCGCTCATGGTGTAGTTTTGCGTTTTTATATCAAGCCGCTGCACTTGCACAAATGGATTGATAAAATGCAAGCCGCTGCCCAGCACATCATTTTGCACTTTTCCAAACAATGATTTAACACCTATCTGCCCGGCATTTATTTGTACAATACATTTTGATAAAAACCCGGCAATGATAACGACATAGGCAACTAGCCTCACCGTTTTTGCAAAACGACCAAACTCTGGACTGTTGTGTAAAGCAAATCCACCAATTAAAATAAGAATGCCAATTACAATGATTACCATATAATTTTTTTTAATGATTAACTGCTATGATCTGAAACAATGACCCAACGACCGTTTATTTTTCTGAAAAGTAATGTGTAGTGGCCGCCAACATCGCCAATGCTACGTTTTAAAAACCATTTGCCGGTGATGTGATAATATTCTTTTGATATTTTTTTTACCTGTAGCAGGTTAAAAATAAGTTTGCCCATTGCCGCAGTATCCGGATAACCTTTTTTGTAATTGTTTAATGTATTAGTCCAACCGTAAGTAACACCAGTTTTTCCGATAAACATCAACGAATCATTTTCCCAATAACCTTTCATAAAGTTGTGGATGTCGCCACGGTTCCAGGCATTCGTTTGTTCATCCAATATTTTTCGGATCGCTACTTCATCTCTGGATTGGGCAATTAATTCAGTTGTCATTAAAACAAGAAAGGCAAAGAATAACTTTCGCATCGCTGAACTTTTGTTCAAGGTAAATTAAAAACGGAAAACGCAGGGAAGAATTAACCGTAGAGGCGGGGAGGCGCATAGCTTTTCAATTCATCCAAGTATGCTCTGCGGTAAAATTCTCAATGATCACAGTCATCACTATGTGCATGATTATGCACTCTGCAATACCGAAAATTTAAAATATGCGCTGTAACAATTAAAATAACAGCAGGGATTAACAGCCATATTTCGTATTGAATAAAAAAAAACTGTTTAAGCACCAGAAAAATGAAACCGGCCAAAAAAAGGGAGAGGGGAAGCAGGCTATGGTGATGTTTTTGATAGCCATGATAAAGAGAATAGGAGCCAATACATAAGGCCAATGCTATCATTCCCACTTCAAAACCGGTATTATGAATAATATTTACCCCAAATAATGGCAAACTACTGAGAAACATTGGCAACAAGGCGCAATGAATGGCGCAGGCCAGCGAAGCCCCTATTCCTAAAGCATCCCAATTAATCTTACGTTTCATGAGGGCGGCAAAGATAATCAAAAAGCAACTATGTTGCAAAATAAACAACCAGGCATTAACAGGGCTTTCGGTAGGGTACAATTTTGGATAATGAATGAATCTCCCACAAAGACACAAAGACCGCAAAACTCTTTAAATAAGGTGAATTTTCTTAGTGTTCTTAGTGCCTTTGTGGGAAACAAAATTGAAGCTGATACACTACTGAGTTATCACACACTTAAATAAAACCACCCCCGCATCCTACCTTTGCGCTGCAATTATTAAATATGTCAAAAAAGAAGTTGTTTTATATAGGATTTTTTGCAGCACTGGCATTGATTTTTTATGTGATACTTACACAGATAATTCCGGGGTTTAGTGACAAAAAATCCCCCCGTGTCAGTTTTGTACAGCCATTTTCTTTTACCACACAGGATGGAAAAACGTTTACTGAAAAAGATATTGCCGGGAAGGTATATGTGGCTGAATATTTTTTTACTACTTGTCCCGGCATTTGCCCGACTATGAATAATAATATGAGGTTGGTATATGAGCAATTTAAAAATGATTCTGATTTTCTCATTCTTTCCCATACCTGCGACCCGGATGTTGATTCTGTGGCGCAGATGAAACACTACGCCGACTCCATGAAAGTGGATACAAAAAGATGGATTTTTTTAACCGGCAGAAAAGATAGTTTGTATAACGCCGCAAGGGTTAGCTACACTATTGACGACCCAGCCAACAACCTGAAGAGCCTAGATGACCAGTTTATCCATTCACAATTTTGGGCCCTTGTAGATAAGAATGGTGATGTGATTAAAATATATGACGGATTAAAAGAAAGCGAAATTAAAAGTCTTATAAAATCTGCCCGGCAATTGCTAAAGGAGAAAAAGCGATCGGTTGAAGAATGAAATTGTTTTTTATGATTTATAAATAAATATATTGAAACAAACGTCAATAGAAATAGATAAAGAGGTAGGTGAGCTGCTAAAGAAAAACAACCTCAGCGTTACTGATAGCCGAAAAAAAATTTTGCAACTTTTTCTGGAGCAAACAGGTGCATTGGCACATGGCGATATTGAAAAAAGAGCCGGAGAAAAATTTGACAGGGTAACGGTGTACCGAACGCTGCAAACTTTTGTTGACAAAGGCATAGTTCATACCATACCTACTGCCGACAATTCCATTCGCTATGCACTGTGTAAGGATGAATGTTCGGAAGGACATCATCATGACCATCACATTCACTTTGTATGCAGCAACTGCAACAATACTTATTGCCTTGATGATGTGGTAACCCCTGAAATAAAATTACCGAAAGGCTATTCTGCCGAACATGTGGAAGTGGTGGTGGAGGGTGTGTGTAAGAATTGTAAATAAGACACCCTTTAGGGACAGGGAAAAACAAAGCCCCGGTGTAGAAACATCGGGACTTTTTGGTTAAGGCTCTGATTAGTAGCTATGTGAAAGTGCGGTTAACTGCACTTATAATTTCTAAAGTAAAAGTAAGTGGTGTATATCACATTTCCGAATTTATGGTATAACCCTTTCGTGGTATTTTTTGGCCCTACAAGCTATCTGCTTCGTTCTTCACAAACTGCATTAATCCGTCAATATGCGCTGGGGAAAGGTCAAATTGAAGCCCCGCGGCTTTAAACAGTTCCGGCAATGTTTTTGTGCCGCCTAGCTTTAGTGCTGTTATATAATTACTTATAGCCGTTTCAGGGCTTTGTTTGTACTGCTGCCAAAGACCAATGGCGCCCAATTGGGCAATACCATATTCTATATAGTAAAAGGGAACTTCGAATAAATGCAGCTGCCGCTGCCACCCAAAGCGGCGGTAGTAATCTAATCCTGAGTAATCTATGACAGGAGATGAAAACTCTTCCAGAATGGTTAACCATTGGTTGGCTCTTTCTTCTGTGGTATGATTTGGGTTTTTATATACCCAATGCTGAAATTTATCTATCGTGGCAATCCAGGGAAAAATAGTAATGACTCTTTCTAATTGTTGTTCTTTGGCACGGGTCAGTTCTTCTTTACTGTCGAAAAAGAAATGCCAATGGTTCATACTGAATAGTTCCATACTCATACTGGCCACCTCAGCTATCTCCATTGGATATTCTTTGAAGCCAGCTAATTCCAACTCATGAGCAAGGAAAGAATGAATGGCATGACCACCTTCATGCACCATAGTTGTCACATCATCTAATTGCCCGGCTGCGTTCATAAAAATGAATGGAGCACCACTTTCTGATAAGGGACAGTTATACCCACCCGGGGCTTTGCCCTTGCGGCTTTCTAAATCCAAATGCCCCATGGCTTTCATTTTCCTGATGCAATCACCAAAGAATGGTTTCATTTCATCAAAACAAGCAATTGTTTTTTCTGTCAATTCTTCACCATCGGTAAAAGGACGCAGCGGTAGTATGCCCGCCGGTTCTGCTTCCACATCCCACGGACGTAATACATCTAATCCTAATTTTTTCTTTTTAGTTGCATAAATCTGATTTACTAATGGCATTACATGCAGCTTCACTGCTTCATGAAATTGGAAGCAATCTTCTTTGGTATAATCAAACCGGCCTAATTCAACGAATCGATAATCACCAAAATTTTCAAACCCAGCATTAACAGCTACTTGGTGTCTTTTTTGAAGCAGCGAAGAAAACAAATCATTCAGTTCTTCTTTATCCTGCATCCTTCTTCCATTTATTTTGCGATACACTTCTTCCCGAAGACTGCGGTCAGGGTCTTCCAGAAATTTAGCTGCCTGTTGCAAAGTGTATTCTTGTTCGTTTACTTCCACTGTCATTTTACCAGAGATAACGCCGAACTGTTGTTGCAGTACACTCAGTTCTGCCTGCAAGGGAATGTTGGCTTCCTGAAAAAGTTCAATGTTCTTTTTTACATTTCGCAGGTAAGTAAAATATTTTTCATTATCCAATTCTTTGGTAAAAGGGCAATCAATTAATTTTTTATTCAGCTTGTCGGAATAGGGTTGAATCTTTGGTTGAATTTCCATCATAAAGAAAGTAAAGGATTCTTCCAGTTCTTTATTTTCTGTATCACAGGTCATTTTTATTTGCCGCCAGCAAGCATCTTCACTAATTACTGCTTCCAGTTCACTTGCATCTTTCAGCCATTGCTCCAGATCGGATAAGGAGTTGATTGTTCTTTCATCAAGATTTTTAAAATAAGGTTCAAGACCTAGCCAGTTGGTAATGGAAAAGTCGGTCGGTAAAAAATGCCGGGGCAATTTTTGTATATCAGCACTGTAATTCATAAAGAGTTTCTTTTATAAATGAAAAAGCTACAAACATCAAGAGTATTTACTTGAATCTTGTAGCTTGTCCCTTGTTCCTTTTTAATTATTCCGCTTTCTTTTTTCTTGCAGTTTTCTTTGGAGCTTCATCAGTTGTTTCAGCAGTTACTTCTTTTTTCTTTGCAGCAGCTTTCTTTGCAGGCTTTTCGGCCACCGCTACTTCTTCTATAGCTTCTTCCACTTCAGGCTCTTCTTCTGGTTGTTCAGATAAGACAATTTCTACATTGTTCTTTTTCAAAATGTCAAACCATTTCACCATCTTTTTCATATCGCTGGCATACACTCTTTCAAAGTCCATGTCGGGATAAACGGTTTCAAAATATTTTTTAACGGCAGCGGCATCTTTTTCATCTGGCAGGGTTCCAGCGGCTTTTTCCATTGCATTCAGCACTTCCACCAGGTTCACATTATCCCGAACGGTATATACTTCAATACTTTCCAGGTGAGAAAAATTGTGGATACGGCTGGAGACAAAACGGGTTGTTTCACCATCCAAAGAACGGACGATGGCACCATCGGTTTTGCTGTTAATCAACTCAAATAATCCGGGTATTCCGGTCACGGCAACAAGTTTACTGTATTCCATATATGTTTTGATAATTAAGGAGCTGCAAGATACTTGAGTTCTGGCAAAAAGGGGCTTTGAAAATAAGTTTCCGGCTGGCGAACAGTTTTTCTAGAATCAGCGTCATATTTACCGGTTTATTACATTTATCGTCTAAAATAATTCTAACATGAAAAAAATGTCTTTATTGCTGCTGGCTTCATTTGCCTTGGCAGTCACTGTTTCTGCTCAGGGCGGAGGTTTTCAGCGTCGTACTGTAGAAGAAAGAGTAGCCTCTATCCATGCAAAAATGGATAGTGCCTTTAAACTGGATGCCACCAAATTGGCAGAAGTAGATGCAATTTTTACAACTTATTACAAAGAGTCTGATAAGGCAAGGGAAGAAATGATGGCAGGTGGCGAAAGGCCAAGCCGGGAAGCAATGCAGGAAAAAATGCAGCCGATGACAGAAGCAAGAGACAAAAAACTAAAAGCAGCACTGCCAGAAGCGCAGTATGAAATCTGGAAAAAGCAAATAGAACCGGGTATGCGTCCGCAAAGGCCACAAGGCGGCGGAGGTAACTAAGCAAGCATATTTTGATACTATATAAAGAACCGTTCAGTCACAGGCTGAACGGTT
>JANORJ010000135.1:0-6050 GCA_031415255.1 Chitinophagaceae bacterium
GTAAGCGATCAGTCGAGTGAAATACTGGAACTACTGGAACATAAAAAAATTACTATCGGTGTAAAATTAGAAGTGAAAAAGAAATTTGATTTTGACAACTCGATGGAAGTACGCATCGGTCGTCAGCCGGCGTTCACTATCAGCCAGCAATTAGCAGAAAATATTTTTGTAACCTCTATACCTACCCCTCTTTCTACTGTAGATGGAAAAAAGAGTAAATAATCTATTTGTTCAATGGCTCATAACAAACATAATTACGAATCGCTGAGTGAAGTGCACCAGAGTGTGGATACTACCAGTCTCAAAAGAACAGGCTGGAGAAAGATATTAGCATTTTTTGGCCCTGCATATTTAGTAAGTGTAGGTTACATGGATCCGGGCAACTGGGCAACCGACCTTGCAGGTGGTAGCCAGTTTGGTTATCAACTTATCTGGGTATTATTAATGAGTAACCTGATGGCATTGCTGTTGCAAAGTTTATCAGCCCGCCTCGGCATTGTAAGAGGACGGGATTTAGCACAGGCCAACAGGGAAACTTATCCAAAATATATCAACTACGCATTATATGGATTGGCAGAAATTGCCATTGCCGCTACTGACCTGGCAGAAATTCTTGGTATGGCCATCGGTATTCAATTGCTAACCGGGCTGCCACTTATCTGGGGTGTTAGCATAACGGTACTCGACACCTTTTTATTCTTATTACTCCAGCGGTTGGGTATGCGAAAGATGGAAGCCTTCATCATCGCCTTAGTCGCAGTTATCGGTTTATCTTTCCTTATTGAAATTATTTTAGCAAAGCCTGATCTCGGAGAAGTAGTAAAAGGCTTCAGGCCCAGCATTCCGAATGACACTGCTTTATACATTGCCATTGGTATTATTGGTGCTACGGTAATGCCGCACAATTTATACCTGCATTCGGCATTAGTACAAACACGAAAAATAAAACGGGATGATGCAGGAATAAAGAAAGCATTGAAGCTGAATTTTATTGACAGTGCTATTGCTCTTAACCTTGCTTTCTTCGTCAACGCCGCCATATTAGTGTTAGCCGCTACTGTATTTTTCAAAACGGGAAGAACAGATGTGGCTGAAATAAAACAAGCACATGAATTATTAGAACCAATGCTTGGTAGCGGCCTTGCTCCTATTCTTTTTGCGGTAGCATTAATTGCCTCCGGGCAAAGCTCCACCATTACCGGCACACTGGCCGGACAAATAGTAATGGAAGGTTATCTGCAATTGCGCATTGCTCCGTGGATACGGCGGCTAATGACAAGATTGATTGCCATTATACCTGCGGTGATTGTTATTTTAATTAATGGAGAAGATAATATTGACAGCCTTTTAATATTAAGCCAGGTGATACTTAGTCTTCAGTTAGGCTTTGCCATTATTCCATTGATACATTTTACCAGCGATAAAAAAACAATGGGCAAGTTTGTTATCAAGCCTTTTGTTATTTTTCTGGCCTCTTTGATAGCCGCTGTTCTCGTTTACCTTAATATTAGCATGGTGGTAGGTCAATCTGCTTCCTTCTTTGCTACCCGTGGTAACATTATCTGGAAAGTCATCATCTTGCTGGGAGGCTTATTTTATGTTGCACTGTTATTGATTGCTATTTTTTATCCGCTGATGCGTAAAAAAATAGTGACGGCCCCTGTACAACTTCACCCAGAAGCTGTGGCTTTGGAACAAATAGCCATTCCTGTTTATAATAAAATTGCAGTTGCGTTAGACTTTAGTAAAAATGATTTGAAACTGATAACTCATGCCATTGGTCAGGGAAATAAAGATACTTCGTATGTGCTGATACATGTGGTGGAAAGTGCTGCTACCCGGTTAATGGAAAAAGATACGGATGATTTAGAAACAAGAAAAGATCAGGAACAATTGAATATTTATGTGCAGCAGCTAAAAGAAAAAGATATTACCGCCACCGGTTTATTAGGGTTTAATGACCGGGCAAAAGAAATAGTACGATTGGTAAAAGAAAATAATGCAGACATGCTGGTAATTGGCGCACATGGACACAGCGGCATCAAAGATTTATTGTACGGACAAACGATTGGATCCGTAAGGCATGAATTGAAAATACCGGTGCTAGTAGTAAATGTTTGATTGTAGGAAAACTTCTATAAACTATGAACAGCCCTTACATGCCCTTTCAGCAAATGATTAAAGCGGCTGAAGGTTTCCGGTTTGAAATTTAAATAAGAAGCTAAAAATTTTTGAGGCACCCGTTGCATCATTTCGGGATTTTTGGTTACAAAATTCAGGAACCGTTCTCTTGGTGTCATTTTTACCATTTGTATTTGCCAGCGGTCTTTCAGCACCATGGTGCTAGTAATAACCAACCGACCGAGATGTTCCATTTTTTTAGAAGCGGCAAACACCTCTTCAAGATCGGCATAGCTAATAGACACTACTTTACTAGGTTCTATTGCTTCTATCGAATACTCTGATGGCAGTCGGCTGTGATAAGATTCCTGGCAGTGGATAATATGACCTTCTGTAGAAATCTGTGTATTGATTTCCAAACTACCTTTTGTATAGTACTTGCGGATAAGCCCCTGAATAATAAAGTTGAAATGATTTTCTACATCACCAGCTTTTGTAAGCAATTCCTTTTTAGCAAAATTTCTGAATTTGATAACCGGCATCAGCAGTTGTTCAAACTCTGCATCCGTCAGATTAACGAATTTTTGAAGATAGCTCAAGAAAGGTTTGGCCGTATTCATGCTTAAAGGTTGGTATCAAAAGGTACAACATATTATTGATTCAAATCAATCATCTTAAAAAAAAATATTCTGTGAAGAGGGTTTTAATCGGAGAAAATCATTTTTTCTCCTTTACCAGGTGCTTTAGCCGGCTGAAAGTTTCCGGTTTTATATTCAGGTAAGAGGCCAGGT
Source organism: Chitinophagaceae bacterium (assembly GCA_031415255.1). Lineage (GTDB taxonomy): Bacteria > Bacteroidota > Bacteroidia > Chitinophagales > Chitinophagaceae > JJ008. Next base: position 2,913 of record JANORJ010000135.1, read on the forward strand.
ATTTCTGTGGCACCCGCTGCAGCATATGTGGGTGGTTAGTAACGTATTCCAAAAAACGTTCCTTCATTGTTTTGGCAGCCCGGTCATGTTTGCGTTCATCCTTTTTAATATACATGCGGGTAAGAATGAGACGGCCAAGCCTTTCGCCATTAGGATATTTCGCTAATGCTTCCTGCATTAAATCATAACGGATAGAAAGAATAGTGGTTGGTTCCAGTGTTTCCAGCTCCACCAAAGATGGGGTGCGGGTAAGAAACGATGTTTCTGAATGAACCATGTGCCCTTCGGTAGCCAGCTGCAGTATCACTTCATTTTTCTTTACCCGGATATACTTTCGTACCAGGCCGCTTACTACCATGCTAAAGTAATTATCGGTTTCCCCTTCTTTCAAAATAATTTCCTTCTTATCGAAATAGCGGAGTTCGCAATATTGCAACAGCAGTTCCACTTCATCCTTTGTCATCTGCATATACCGTTGCAGGTATTCGGTAATGAATTCCAATGAACGGGTAGTAACTTTCTGTATTGGATTGTTCATTTTCGCTTTTGGTTAGCAGGAAGTTTCGTCAGCAATAACTTTTTCATCCGGCTAAAGGTTTCCGGTTTAATATTTAAATACGAAGCCAGGTGCTTCTGCGATACCCGCTGCACTAAAAGTGGATGCTCTTCTAAAAAATTCAAAAACCTTTCCTTTACTGAATAGCGGATATTGTCCAGTATATGTTTTTCCTGTTGTAATAGAAAATGGGTGGTAAGCAGGCGGCCAAGCCTTTCCCATTTATCATCAGCACGGTAAAGTTTTTCCAGGCTATGTTTCGACATAACGAATGCCGTCACCGGTTCCATCGCTTGTATATTATATTGTGAGGGACCACCTCCTAAAAAAGAACTAGCCGAACCGGTAATAGTTCCCTCGCAAATTATATCGGTAGTAACTTCTTGTTTTCCGGTTACAATATATTCCCTTGCCAATCCTTTTGAAATAAAATAAAGATACTCTTCCGTTTCCCCGGTTTTTATCAGGTGTTCCTTTTTTACAATATGGCGTAATTCTATCCCCTCTTTCATAATTTCAAAATCGCCGGGAGAAAGGGGAATAAAACGGTTAAAATAATCTATAAGGCCATTGTACATCTGCGGAAACAAGTTTTTCTGGATCTTCAAAATTGAACTGATAAAACTCCGCCTAAATACTGTAAAAAACAAAACGTTCTCAAAAAAACCGCTTTGCGCAATTCCTTCATTTCATGTACGTTTGCAGCAATTAAAAAGCCCTGAATATGCCGGAAAAAATAAAAGTAGCAAACCCCGTAGTAGAACTGGATGGCGATGAAATGACCCGCATCATCTGGAAGTTTATCAAAGAAAAACTCATTCTCCCCTACCTAGAGCTTGACATTAAATATTATGACCTTGGTGTAGAATACCGTGATCAAACCAATGACCAGATAACCATAGATTCTGCCAATGCCATCAAACAATATGGTGTGGGTATTAAATGCGCCACCATTACTCCTGATGAGCAGCGGGTAACAGAATTTAACCTGAAGCAAATGTGGAAGAGCCCCAACGGCACCATCCGCAACATTTTGGATGGTACTGTTTTTCGGGAACCGATTGTTATCAGCAACGTACCAAGATTAGTAACTAACTGGACAGCACCAATCATTGTAGGCCGTCATGCCTTTGGCGACCAGTACCGTGCCACGGATACAGTGATAAAAGGAAAAGGAAAACTTACGATGACCTTTACTCCCGAAGGTGGTGGCGAAGCACAAACTTTTGAAGTGTTCAACTTTAAAGGTGATGGTGTAGCCATGAGTATGTACAACACCGATGAAAGTATAATCGGTTTTGCAAGAAGCTGTTTCAATATGGCACTCAGCAAAAAATGGCCGTTATATCTTTCTACAAAAAATACGATTCTTAAAAAATATGATGGCCGCTTCAAAGATATTTTTGAAGATATCTATCAAACAGAATTTAAAGCAAAGTATGAAGCAGCCGGCATTATTTACGAACACCGCCTTATTGATGATATGGTGGCCAGTGCATTAAAATGGAATGGCAACTTTGTGTGGGCTTGCAAAAATTATGATGGTGATGTGCAGAGCGATACCGTGGCACAAGGTTTTGGTTCATTAGGTTTAATGACATCTGTATTAATAACACCCGATGGAAAAACGATGGAAGCAGAAGCTGCACATGGTACAGTGACAAGACACTACCGTGACCACCAAGCAGGCAAGCCAACATCTACCAATCCTATTGCCAGCATTTTTGCATGGACAAGAGGTTTGGCTTTTCGTGGAAAATTAGATGGCAACCAACCGTTGATTGATTTCTGTCTGGCATTAGAAGCTGTTTGCATTGAAACCGTGGAAGAAGGTAAGATGACCAAGGACCTTGCAGTTTGTATTCATGGTAATAAAGTGAAGCATGGTGATCATTATTTATACACTGAAGAATTTTTGGAAGCGATAGATAATAATTTGAAGAAGAAGTTAGGATAAAACTTTTTTGTTTTAAAGATATACTGACCCTAGCTTTTCGAAGTCGGGGTCTTTTTTTGCCGCTAATTTCAATTTGGTATGCAGTTTATCTCATCCTAAAATAGGTTGACCAAAAAACAAATTATTAAAAAGAATCAACGCCAAAGCTCAGGCTATTGAAAGTTGCAAACCAAGTATGACATTAGTCACACACTTATTTGCAAATGGGTGTAATTTTACAGCCACATAACATCAACCATACTATGATAACTATTGACAACTATTTAGACAACCATTACATACACCGAAGCAACTGGCTAAGAGCCGCTGTGCTGGGAGCAAACGATGGAATAATATCTATTTCAAGTCTTGCTATAGGTGTTGCTGCTGCAAGTGGAACAAGAGAACCCATTGTTTTAGCAACCGTGGCGGGACTTGTTGCAGGTGCTTTATCAATGGCTGCTGGTGAATATGTTTCTGTTAGTTCTCAAACCGATACAGAAAAAGCAGACATTGCAAGAGAAGTTATAGAGCTTCGGGAAATGCCAGAAGAAGAGTTGAAAATATTAGCTCAAATCTATGAAAAACGAGGGCTTAAAAAAGAAACAGCCATGCAAGTGGCCATTGAACTAACCGAAAAAGATGC
>JANORJ010000136.1:0-2633 GCA_031415255.1 Chitinophagaceae bacterium
CCTTCAACTATTACGGATTCTTCTTTTACTACTGATGCGGCTACTGTCTTATATATTAATACGGAGCTGGAGCAATATGGTTTATCGAGAGAAGCATTTGACTATGCGTGGAAAGGTTATCAGCATCTGCTTGATAAAAAGATGATAAGCCGCATTACCTTTTTAACTATTTGTGATTTTAGTAAGTCATCAAAGCAAAAAAGATTATACATTATTGATGTGGTGAATAATAAAATTGTTACGAATACGTATGTAGCACATGGAAAAAATTCTGGTGCAGAGTATGCCACTCAATTTTCCAATAAAATGGAATCATTGCAAAGCAGTTTAGGGTTTTATGTTACTTCCAATACTTATATAGGTGAACATGGTTTGTCGCTTCGCATCAATGGTGTGGATCCTGGCTATAATGACAAAGCACTGGAACGCAGTATAGTAATACATGGTGCAGCGTATGTGGATGGAGCAAGGGTAAAAAATGGAATGTACATGGGCAGAAGCTGGGGTTGCCCCGCTGTGCCTGAAAAAGAATCAACAAAAATTATAACGACAATAAAAAACGGGACTTGTCTTTTCATTTATCACCCGTCAGGGAATTACCTGCTTCGCTCAAAAATATTAAACGGCTGATTGGACACATAACAAGGATGGATGATAACAAAGAGCTTTCCGAATAATTATCGGGAGGCTTTTTTGTTTGTTTCTCACAAAGACACGAAGCACACAAAATGTATTAACTGAAATTTGTGTACTTCGTGTCATTGTGGGATTCTCTTTTAGAATAATTTACCAATACTTTGCTGAATGGTGATTGAACCCATCCATGTCATGGCAACAACAACGAGCCAGCCGATGATTTGTAATAGGAGCGGATGTTTGTATTGCTGAACAATGGTCGATTTGTTGGCCCCAATAAGAATAACAGCTAAAGCAATGGGTAATATTAATCCGTTAACAGCACCAGCAAGAATTAATAGTTTTATCGGATTGCCTACTACCACAAAAATAATAGTGGAGAGAATGATGAATGCACTGATAACTATCTTTTCATTATTTTTTATTGCAGGTACTAATGTTTTCCAGAAAGAAACAGAAGTAAAAGATGCACCAACTACGGATGTAATAGCTGCACTCCATATTACTACACCAAAGAATTTATAGCCCAACTCTCCAGCCGCTGCCTGAAAGACTGATGCTGCAGGATTACTGGCTGATAATTCTATTCCTTGCGATACAATACCCAATGCTGCAAAAAATAACATAAACCGCATAATGGAAGTGATGAGTATGCCGCTAACAGAACTTCTTGTTACCTGCGGAATATTTTGTCGTCCTTTTATCCCGGCATCTAATAAACGATGTGCCCCGGCAAAGGAAATATAACCACCGACTGTACCTCCAACTAATACCACAATTTTCATTACATCTATTTTCTCAGGCCAGATGGTTCGGTATAAGGCTTCACCAACAGGTGGGTGGGAGGAAAAAGCAATATAGGTCGTCAGTGCAATCATAATGAAGCCAAGAATTTTTGCAAAGTTGTCTATGAGTTTGCCAGCTTCTTTATACCAAAAAATACCGAGAGCAATTACACAGCTGATGATGGCTCCGGTTTTTGTATCAATTCCTGTTAAAACATTTAATCCTAAACCACAACCAGCAATGTTACCAATGTTGAATACCAATCCTCCAAAAGCAATTAAGGCGGCAAGAAAAAAACCAAGTCCTGGAAATACTTTATTGGCAATATCCTGCGCCCTGTTCTCACTTACCGTTACTATTCTCCAAATGTTGAGTTGTGCGCCAATGTCGAGAAGAATGGAGATTAAAATAACAAAACCAAAACTAGTAAGCAGTTGTTCGGTAAATAAAGATGTTTGCGTAAGAAAGCCCGGTCCTATAGCAGAAGTGGCCATAAGGAATGCAGCACCGAGGATGGCGGAGTTTTTTTTCATACCCCAACCCCTAAACGGGCTTTTAGTCGTTTATAATTTTTATGATCTGATTGCATCATGTATTGCTTTTGCAAATTCTACTGCGTTTTTCCCATCGCCATGTATGCAGATAGTTTCCGCAACGATGGGTATTATTTTTCCAGATACAGTTGTTACGGTGCCTTCTTTTATCATTTGCAATACCTGTGCTACTGCTTTATCCGTTTTTTCTATCAATGCATTGGGTTGAGAACGGGGAGTGAGAGAGCCATCATCCTGATAAGTACGGTCGGCAAATACTTCGCTGACTGTTTGCAAGCCGATTTTTTTTGCTTCGCTGATAGAATGACTACCACTGAGCCCGAACAATATTAATGAAGTATCAAAATCTTTAACTGCTCTTGCAATAGTATTTGCCAGTGACAAATCTTTTGCGGACATATTATATAATGCACCATGGGGTTTTACATGCTGCAGTTTCGTTTCAAGCTCTGAAGTAATTTCATTAAGAATAATTAATTGTTGCGTTACAAGGTCATATATTTCTTCCATTTCTAAATCCATTTCTGTTCTGCCAAAATTTTTTCTGTCAAGAAAAGATGGATGAGCCCCGATTGATACATTGCGTTTAATGGCAGATTCAACTGTTTGCCACATTGTTGCTGCATCACCAGCATGATAACCACAGGCAATATTGAC
>JANORJ010000137.1:0-1745 GCA_031415255.1 Chitinophagaceae bacterium
GTATTGACCACTGGAGGACAGCTTTCTTTATTCATGTGTATGCTAGCATGTTGGTATTGTTTGCCGGCTTTTCGCAGTTTTCAAAACGATTGTTGAAGAACAATCCCCGTCTTCACCGTACAATGGGTTATATCTATGTGGCGAATGTATTATTGATTACCGGGCCAGCAGGATTAATAATGGGCTTTTATGCCAATGGAGGAACGGTCTCCAGAATTGCGTTTGTGCTACTGGCCGTTTTATGGATTTTTTTTACAGCCATGGCATTGGTAAAAGCAAAACAAAAAAATTTTAAAGCCCATCGTAATTATATGATGAGAAGCTATGCACTTACCTTATCTGCCATAACATTAAGAGCATGGAAATATGGTATTACCAATACAATGACGCTGCCGCCAATGGATGTGTATAGAGTGGTGGCATGGTTGGGCTGGGTAGGAAATCTTTTAGTGGCGGAGTGGTTGATTTACCGGCAGCGAAAGAAACATGCCTATATAAAAAGGGTGACCACGAATTACACCAATGCCACCAAATAGTACAATTAAGTACGAATTACATTTGCCTTCGGCAAAATAATTTAGCCACAGATAAAGATACCATCTGTATTTATCCGTGTTCTTCTGTGGCTAAAAGTAAAAAGGCCGATGGGTTACATCAGCCTTTGCTTTATCAAGCAAATCATTTTCATCAAAAAAATCAGCGATAATTACTGATTCAGCATCAACGGCATCACCAACATCAGCATTTCTTCGTTTTCATCAAGGTCTGTTGGTTTTATGATTCCAGCTTTGGTAGGCGTTGATAATTCCATATTTATTTCATCGCTGTCTGCTGCACTCAGCATTTCTATCAGGAACCGTGCATTGAAAGCAATCATCAGGTCTTCACCATTGTACTGGCATTTCATTCTTTCGTTTCCTTCAAAGCTGAAATCAACATCCTGTGCCGCCAACTGTAATTCGCTGCCGCTGATGCTTAAAGCTACCTGATTGGTACTCTTATTACTAAATATGCTAACCCGGCGAAGTGCATTTTGAAAATCGGTTTTGTTGACCGTTAACCGGTAAGGATTGTCAGTTGGTATTACCACTTTATAATCCGGGAATCGGGCATCAATAAGGCGGCAACTCATTTGCGTGGTGCCATGTTTTACAAACAGATGGTTACTGTTATAGCTGATTGTTATTTCATCTTCATTAGAAGGAATAGCTGTTTTTACCAGATTCAGCGGCTTGCGGGGAACGATAAATGAATCTGCTTTCGGGCATTTTACATCTGTTCTTTTATACCTAACCAAGCGGTGTGCATCGGTGGCCACACATTGCAATCCTTTTTTATCAAGCTCAAAGAAAACACCCGTCATGGCCGGACGCAAATCATCGCTGCTGGTAGCAAACAATGTTTTATTAATAGCAGTAACAAGAGCAGATGCCGTCATGGTAAAAGAAGTCGTATCATCTGCACCCGGTTCTTTCGGAAAGTTGTCAGGATTTTCACCCATCACTTTATACTTACCATTATCGCTGGTAATTTCAATACCGAAGTTTTTATCAATATTAAAAGTGAGTGGTTGGTCAGCAATATTTTTTAAAGAATCCATCAGGATTTTGGCAGGGATACAAACCTTACCACTGTCTTTAGCTTCAATATCGAGCTGCACCCTCATCACTGTTTCCAAATCTGTAGCAACAACAGTCAGTTTGTTTTTTTCCACTTCAATCAAAAAATCTTCGAGGATGGGCAGC
>JANORJ010000138.1:0-6261 GCA_031415255.1 Chitinophagaceae bacterium
GCCATGGGCATTGAGCTGTTGACGGAAGAAGAATATCGGGCATTGCAGCAATTGGGCAACTTCGATACAAAAACCTCGAGTTGGGTGCATACTCCTGCTGCTATGAGAAAACTTGGCGGTGCACTTTTTTGTGATCGCCGCTTCGATCAGGTCTTCCTATATCACAACGGTGCAGAATCTTACTATGCCGGCCGGGCATTTCGAGGCTCGCTAAGGGTGTAAATGAAATCGTCTTTATCAGTGCTGGGCACACTGCATTCTATTTTCATATTTGTAAAAAGTAGTGGCCGCTACATTACTTAACCAAACTCTTTTATATCCCGCATCAACTGCATGGCAATATTTCCAGCCTTAGTTTCAAAATCACTTTCAGCATAAATACGGATGATGGGTTCGGTGTTGGAAGTTCGCAGATGCACCCAGTCATTATCAAATTCAATTTTTAATCCGTCTTCGGTATTGATGGGATTCTTTTTATACTTCTTTTTTATTTTTTCAAAAATGGGTTTTACATCCGTGCCATTTTCAAGTTCTATTTTATTTTTAGAAATAAAATAATCGGGATATTGATTGCGTAGCGATTTGATTCCTTTTTTATGATTGGCCAGATGACTTAAAAACAAACCAATACCAATCAGTGCATCACGGCCATAATGAAAATCGGGAACGATGATGCCGCCATTTCCTTCGCCTCCAATTACGGCATTAACTTCTTTCATTTTCTTTACCACATTCACCTCTCCTACGGCCGATGGTGAATATTCGCCGCCATGTTTGATAGTAATTTCTCTCAGAGCTTTGGTACTACTCATATTGCTAACTGTATTCCCTTTTACTTTGCCCAATATATAATCGGCTACAGCCACCAATGTGTATTCTTCACCAAACAAGCTGCCATCTTCACACACAAAACAAAGCCTGTCCACATCCGGATCCACTGCTATGCCAAGGTGAGCTTTTTGTTTTACTACTTCACTACTCAGTTCAGAAAGATGCTCAGGTAATGGTTCGGGGTTATGGGCAAACTTTCCATTTACTTCACCATTCAGTACTATAATATCATTAACACCCAATGCTCTTAATAAAGCAGGTACAAAAGTGGCTCCGGTAGAATTAATTGCATCCACCACTATTCTAAAATCCTGTTTGGCGATAGCTTTTGCATTTACCAGCGGATACTTCAGAATGGCATCTATATGTTTTTGCATATAGCTGTCATCAACTTTAACGGTGCCGAGTTTATCTACGGAAACAAAAGAAAAATCTTCGTTGGAAGCTAATTCCAACACTTTTGCCCCCACTTCAGCAGAAATAAATTCTCCGTCGCTGTTTAATAGTTTCAACGCATTCCACTCTTTGGGGTTATGACTGGCCGTTAAAATAATACCGCCGTCGGCATTCTCCATCTTCACCGCCACTTCCACAGTGGGTGTGGTGGACAAACCGAGGTCAACCACATCAATACCTAAACCAATCAGAGTGTTCACCACCAGGCTTTGCACCATTGCTCCGCTAATGCGGCCATCCCGGCCAATTACAATCTTTGCTCCTGAGCTTGCCGAAGGATTGTTTTCAGAAATAATACTGCCAAATGCCGCTGCGAATTTCACCACATCCACCGGTGTCAGGTTGTCGCCTGGCTTGCCGCCAATGGTGCCTCTTATACCAGATATACTTTTAATTAATGCCACTTTAAGGGGGTTTAATGAGTAGGGTTTTAGATTCCTATTGAGTAATAATGGTTGCAAAAATACTGAACTGTAGTTATTAGCACTAAACTACATTTGGGGTAGTGGAAAAATGTGGGAAATACGCATAGTTGCTCCTTATTCCCTGTATTCTAGCTTTATATTTGTGGTATGGCTGAAAAAGCATGGTATAAAGACTGGTTCAATTCTTCCTTCTATCACAAATTGTATTTTGAAAGAGATGAGAAAGAAGCAGAAGCATTTATTAAAACACTGATTCAGCATTTGCAACCTGCCCCCGGCAGTCGCATGCTGGATGTAGCCTGCGGAAAAGGGCGGCACAGTAAAACATTAGCCTCTCTCGGATTTAACGTTACGGGTATTGATATTTCTGCTGATAGTATTTCCTTTGCGAAGCAATTTCAAAATGAAAATCTTGAGTTTTTTGTGCATGATATGCGGCTGCCTGCATGGGGTTGTTATTTTAATTATGCCTTTAACTTCTTTACCAGCTTTGGTTATTTTAAAACCCGGCGAGAACATGATGATGCCATCCGCACCATTGCCAACAGCCTGAAACCCGGCGGGCAGTTTGTTATTGATTACCTGAATGTGCATTATGCTGAAGAACACCTGCGGCATAATGAAACAAAACAAATTGGTGAAACAACGTATGATATTCATCGCTGGGATGATGAAAACCATTTCTATAAAAAAATAAAAGTCACCGATCCAATTTTAATTAACCCCATAGAATACACAGAGAAAGTAGCGAAATTTTCATTGGGCGATTTTACAGAAATTCTTGCCTTTCAGGGATTGCAGGTGCAACAAGTGTTTGGCGATTATCAATTAAACAGTTACGATGTGAGAAAAACGCCCCGGTTGATTTTAATTGCGTCAAAAAGACAAGCTGAAAAAGGTGATAAAGAGAAAAGACTGTACAGTGATGGCAGAACTACGGATGCGTTGACTTGAATAGTTTATGGTTTGTAGTTTTTTGTTTATAGTTCGTTTGCAGTGTAAAACACTATTTTGTTTTGTAAATAGCTGAAAGCAACCAGCCTTGCTACTATCAATAAATTTGTTTGTGTTAAAACGACCCCAACTACAAACCACCAACAATAAACCAAAAACTCCTAATCCTTCTTATTATTCATCAGCATATATTTTGCTGTTTCATAAAAGGCCCCGGTAAACTCCGATAGTTTTTTCCTAGTAGAATCCTGTTGCTGCTTACTCAATAATGATGCTTTAGCATGCATCGGTTTTAGTTGCTCTTCGTTGGAATTAATATTCTTGATAAAATAAAAATCATCCGTTACCATACCGATAGCGTCAGCCGTATTAGTAATAAACGCAAAATTATTTTTCTTCGAAGGATCTAATAAATCACGGCCCAAGGTGGTATTTACATACGATTGATGAAGCATACCAGCAACCGTTGGTAAAATATCTATTTGCGATACCACTTCCGTTCTTCGCTGTGGGGTTAGCAAATAAGGTGCATAAAATAATAAGGGTACATGTTCATCCGTTAGCCGCTGTTCCGTCCACACCGTTGGATACATTGCTTCTGCATTACCTGCCAACCCATGATCCCCTACAAAAATAAAAATGGTATTATGAAAATATTTTTCTTTCTCCGCAGCTTCCATAAATTTTTTGATACAATAATCTGAATAGCGGAAGCAATTAAATTCATCAATGGATTCAAATCCATAACGTTTCAATTCCACGTCGGACACAAACATTTTTACAAACCCGGTATCCGATGCAGGTATGGCTCTGTTATATGGACGATGGTTGCCCGATGTTTGGATATAAGCAAAGAAAGGTTTGTCTTTTTTACTAAACACTTCGTTGGCTTCTAAAAAAAGATCTTTATCGCTGATACCCCATACATTTACTTCGGGAATACCTTTTCTTTTACCCGTATGCATTTGCAGCCCGTCAATATTATTTAACAGGCCTTCAAAGTTGCCAAACTCAGCATCGCCGCCAAGGAAATAATGTTTTTCATACTCCACCAAATTATCAACGATAGTATGCTGCTTTACTGCCTCATCATTACGACTTGAAAACTTAAACAACTGAGCATCGGGAATGCCGGATAATATTGCGAACAAAGCTCTGGCAGTAGAGAAGTGTGGTGTAAAGCAACGTTCAAAGAAAATGCCATTGCGGGATATAGAATCAAAATAAGGTGTTGTATTCAGCGGGTTACCACTCATGCTGCTTTTATACATACTGTATGATTCACATTGCACCAACACAATGTTGGGCTTGCTTTCAAAGGCAGTGCTGCGGGGGCCAATTTCACGGCGATAAGAAAAATTAGTAGCATTGGGCAATTGCATCCATGAAGCCATTACCGGAAAAGCTTCTTTTGCTTTCTTTTCATTGAATTCTGGGTTCCGTAATTTTAGCGTAGCAAAAAAATTCTGTATTGGATTGATGGCGAGGTATGATTTGAAACTGTTGTTGAATTTGAAACAATCATTTCTGCTAAGCGGTGGCCACGAAAAATTTCCCCAGGCAAATAATCCAAGTATCAACGCTGCTATACAAAAATGTTTTCGCCGGTATTGAATCCCCAATCCATCTGTTTTATTAATTACCTGCCAGTGGCTTTTATGATACATCCATCTGAAAAAAACTACAGCCACTGCTAACCCAAGCAACATCCAGAACATCGGGTAGGTTTGCCGCATCATTTTCCAGGAGATATTAAAATCTTCTGCAAAGTTCATGGCGCCTGCATCCAATGGAGTTTTATTGTAAGAAAAACTTCCAAATCCTGCTGCAAAAAAAACAAATACGATAAAAGTCACCACAGCCAAGTACCAGGACCACCATTTTTTATTGCTGGCAGAATAAAATGGCGACAACTTTGGCAGCATGCTCAGCAGAATTATTGGCAGGAGTATAAAAGCAATCCAGCGCAAATCGTATTGAACACCCATCAAAAAGGAAGGAATGGAGTCGCCAAAAGAAATGCCGTTTGGTTTAAAAGCAATAAATGTAGCCAGCCTGTATAATGTAAATATCAGCAGGAAGATAGCCAGCAGGTTGGCCACCCACAAAATCGTTTTAGGTATTTTAAATCTTGTCAGCATTAAGGCTTATGGAATGGAGGCCTACAAAATAAGACAATTTTGTATGCATTGGGCAGATGCTTAGTTCAAGTAACGTTCAACCTGTACTTTTGCAGCAATGTATTTGCTGGCAATTACTTTCTGGAAAAAATTAGTAGAATGGGATCAAAGCCTGTTTGAAAAAATAAATGGCGATTGGGCCAACCCTTTCTTTGATGCAGTGATGCCTTTTCTGCGCAATTCACTTAGTTGGTTACCGTTGTATATGTTTCTGCTGGTATTTGTGCTGATGAATTTTAAAGTAAAGGGAATCTGGTGGGCCCTTTTATTTCTTTCCACCGTTGCACTTACTGATATGGTTGGTACTTATGTTTTCAAACATGGATTTGAACGGTTGCGGCCCTGCAGCGATCCAGATTTTGTTGACCATGTTCGCCTGGTATTAAAACAATGTGCCGGTGGCTATAGTTTTACCTCCAATCATGCAGCCAATCATTTTGGTATGGCGGCATTCTTTTTTGTTACGTTCCGGCATTTGATTAAAAAATGGGCTTGGGTAGGTTTGTTTTGGGCAGCTGCCATTTGTTATGCACAGGTGTATGTGGGGGTTCATTATCCATTGGATGTCATTGTAGGAGCCTTGCTGGGACTGGCTTTTGGCATCAGCACCGGCACCATCTTCAATAAGCGGTTTGGATTTGCTATCTTCGATAATCAAGGAATTTAAATAGATGGAGATTTTTATACTGCTGGCTCTTATTTTTATCAACGCCTTATTCGTCATGTCGGAGATTGCCTTGGTTTCTGCCCGCAAATCGAGGTTAGAAAGCCAAGCAGAAAAAGGTGATTTAAGTGCTAGGAAAGCTCTTGACCTAGCTAATACCCCAGAGAAATTTTTATCAGCTGCGCAAATTGGCATTACACTCATTGCCATTCTTACGGGTGTTTACTCCGGCGAAAGGTTTGCCCGCCAACTGCAACCTTATATTGAAAGAATTGAGTTGGTGCAGCCATATGCTGCTACTATCGCCACCACCATCGTTGTTATTATCGTTACTTTTCTTTCTATCATTTTTGGCGAATTGATTCCCAAACAAATTGGTCTGTTGCGGGCAGAAAAAATTTCCAAAATGGTGGCAGGGCCCATGAATGCTTTTGCCAGATTTACTCATCCCATTGTATGGATGCTTAATAAAATAAGTAATTTATTTTTTCGTCTTTTTAATATTAAACGTTCGAAAGATGATGCAGTAACGGAGGAAGAAATTAAAACGATGATTACAGAAGGTGCAGAAGCCGGCACTATTGATGAAGCGGAACAGGACATTATTGAGAGAGTATTTCATCTGGGCGACCGCAATATTACTTCGCTGATGACACACCGCAGCGATATTATCTGGTTTAATCTGGATGATAATGAGGATAAAATAAAAGAAAAAATTATTGGCGAGCCACATTCAGTTTATCCTATCTGC
>JANORJ010000139.1:0-1681 GCA_031415255.1 Chitinophagaceae bacterium
AAAATGGTCGTGTGCCAAGAGCTTCAAATTTTCTGATGTCATCTTTCAAAGGGTTTTCGCTGGTAGCGAACATCGGGTAAATGGTTTTTATTTTTTCTTTTCTCACATACAGCATTCCACTTCCGATCGGCGCATATAACCATTTATGCAAACTGGCAGCAAAATAATCCGCATCCAAATCGGGAATTTTAAAATCGAAATGAGCAAAACTATGTGCCCCATCCACCACTACTTCTATTCCTCTTTTATGTGCTTCTGCGGCAATTTTCTTTACGGGTAGTATTTGACCATTCCAGTTAATGATATGGGTAACGTTAACCACTTTAGTTTTGGATGTAAAAGCATTAACATATTGTTGCACTAAATAATTTTCATCTTCGCTGGGTAATTCAAGATTTACCCACACCATTTTTATTCCGTCTCGTTTTTCTCGTTGGTTATAAGCATTAATTACATTGGGATAATCCTGCTTGGCAGCCACCACTTCATCGCCGGCTTTTAATTGCAAACCGAAGATGACCGTTTCTAATCCTTCAGATGAATTTCTATTGATAGCAATTTCTTCCGGTGAACAACCTGCCAGCTTTGCCAGATTTTTTCTGAGTGGTTCACGGCCCTGGTCTAAAATTCTCCACATATAATAACTCGGTGCTTCATTGCAATAATCATAATATCGCTTCATAGCATCCTGCACAGTTTTGGGTGCTGGGCTTACGCCACCATTATTTAAATTAATCAGTGAAGGTGATACTGTGAATGATTGCTGAATATAATACCAGAAGTCTTCCTCTGTTGCAAGGTCAGCCGGTGAAATGTCTTTGGCGTTACGTAATGCACTTTCCAGGTTCCTGCTCCAGGCTGGTTGAGATAAGGAAGATAAAAATGCGGTGGCAGAAAACATACCAGCACTTTGTAAAAAACGGCGGCGGTTAGTTCCGGGCATAGTATTCGTTTTTATAAATGTAGCGAAAAAGCTGTGAGCTATTAGTTACGAGTTTCGAGACTGGTCGGTGTATTGACCTCAGCCAACAGATTTTCCGATTGTATATGAACTCGATTCCCTCTCCTTAAGGAGAGGGGTGGCTGAATCTCCGTTATAATAAATCATGGTGGGTGAGGTCTCTGAGTAGTGATAGGCAGTACAAGTGAGGTTATTCTTTCCTTTCACTGAAAGAAAAGAATAACAGTCCACCACGGCGGACACAACGAAGAGGATAGTAGTACAACTGCCCGCCTCCGAATAAAACTATGGCGGTTGAATTGGCTACTTAACTAAAAAAAACTAACTTCCCTCCTTAACAAAATGATGTATGCAAATACTTGAAATTAAAGTACTGAAAGGCCCTAACTACTGGAGTGTGAACCGTACCAAGCTGATACAAATGAAGCTTGACCTGGAGGATCTGGAACAACGTCCTACCAATACTATTCCCGGATTCAGGGAACGATTAGAGAATATGTTTCCCACTATGATTGAACACCGGTGCAGCGAAGCAGTAAGGGGTGGTTTTTTTAAAAGAGTTGATGAAGGCACCTGGATGGGTCATGTGATAGAACATATAGCGTTGGAAATTCAAACACTGGCGGCAATGGATACCGGGTTTGGTCGCACAAGAACTCCTGATGGTGAGAAAGAAGGTGTCTATTATGTTGTGTTTAGCTATATGGAAGAAGATGCGGG
>JANORJ010000140.1:0-2337 GCA_031415255.1 Chitinophagaceae bacterium
CCCTTCACTAAACTGACTTTGGTAATTGCCAATGATAAAACCCTGCATTAATACACTTCTGGTTAATAACATCGGTTGAATTCGGGGACCCATTGGTATTTCAGTACTGTTGTATAACGCAATTTGTCCGCACAATACAATTCTTGCATTGAAGTTTATATTACCAATAACAGCATCTGAAGTTTCGCCCCCTACATTATCGTAATATATATCAACTGCTTTTGGGCAAGCATCAGCAATAGCTTTCTTCAGATCAGTACACGTTTTATAATTTATAACCTCATCAAAGCCAAACTCTTCTTTTAATAATTTTACTTTTTCTTCGGTGCCGGCTATCCCAATTACACGACAACCGTTCAGCTTAGCAATTTGACCAACAACTAGCCCAACAGCACCTGCAGCACCAGACACCACAACCGTTTCACCTGCTTTTGGTTTACCAATATGCATTAAACCAAAATAGGCAGTGAGGCCGGGCATACCCAATATGCCCAAATAATAACTTGCTGGTGCTATGCTTGTATCTATTTTTAGTAAGCTGGTTGCTATTGCAATACAATGTTGCTGCCAGGGAAGATTACCCGCAACAATATCGTTTTCTTTAAAATTTCCCGTATTGCTTTTTATAACCTTAGCTATAACCCCACCTGTAATTGGCTTTCCAATTTCAAACGGAGGGGCATACGATTTAGCATCATTCATTCTGCCACGCATGTAAGGGTCTACAGAAAAATACATAGCTTCCAGCAATACTTCATTATCTTTAATTTCTGCCAACTCAACATCTTTGGTAGTAAAATTTTCCAGCACAGGAAGCCCTTTTGGCCTGCTGGCAAGTACTATTTGCTTTGTTTTCATTTTATATTTTTTAGTAATCAGCTTTTTAAATGTGCTTCAGAAATAATTGGGATGTTTAAGACCTTTGAAATCAAGCAGTTTTTTTCTGCATCTTTTGTAATTGCTGTAAAATCATCAGCAGTAATTCCTGGTACAAAACCTGTAATAGACAAATGAATAGTTGTAATACTTAATCCTTCCATTGTTAAGGTTGCTTCGGTATCCAGCGCTGTTGGCGTTATTTTTTTTTGAGTGAGCATAGCAGCTACGGCCATCGTAAAACATCCGGCATGAGCTGCAGCCAATAATTCCTCAGGGTTTGTTCCTGCTGCCCCATCTTCAAACCGAGTTTTATAACTGTAGTTTGTTTGCTTTAAAATAGTGCTTGCTGTGGTAAGAGAGCCCTTACCTTCTTTTAAATTACCTTCCCAATGTGCTGTTGCTTTACGTATCATATTGCTATATTCATTAATTATTTCTATCAATTTTTTTTATTCAACCCTAATTTAAAAAGGGTCATTTAATTCACTTACCCTGATGAGTTTTTTGTTCACAAATTCATTGATGCCTAATTCAGAAAGTTCTCTGCCATAACCTGAACCTTTGGTACCTCCAAACGGTAAATCAGCTTGCGTCCATGTAGGATGATTAATGAAAACCATTCCTGCATCAATTTGGTCGGCTACCCGTTTGCCTCTTTCTATATCTTGTGTGAACACTGAGCCACCTAAGCCAAATGGCGAATCGTTTGCTAAATCAATTGCCGCCTCTTCATTTTTAACTTTAAAAAGGATCACTTAATTCACTAACCCTGATTAGTTTTTTGTTCACAAATTCATTGATGCCTAATTCTGAAAGTTCTCGTCCATAACCTGAACCTTTGGTTCCACCAAACGGTAAATCAGCTTGCGTCCAAGTAGGATGATTAATAAAAACCGTTCCTGTATCAATTTGGTCGGCTACTCGTTTGCCTCTTTCTATATCTTGTGTGAACACTGAGCCACCTAAACCAAAAGGAGAATCGTTTGCTAAATCAATTGCCTCCTGTTCATTTTTAACTTTAAAAAGAACTGCAACGGGACCAAAAAACTCTTCGTAGTACACAGGGTTATCAGGGAGCATATTGGTAATAACGGTAGCCTCCATATAGGCGCCCGGTTGCTCTATTCTTTTGCCTCCTAATAAAATTTTAGCACCTCCAGCCTCTGCTCTCTTTACCTGATCGGCTATCTTAACCGCAGCTTCTTCGCTGCTCAAGGGACCTATATTTGTATTGGGTTCCATTGGATCCCCAATTACCAAACCTGCTAGTTTGTTTTTTAATTTTTCAAAAAATTCATCCGCTATACTTTCAACTGCAATAAATCTTTTTGATGCAATACAACATTCGCCATTGTTGTTGATTCTGCCTACCACAGCCCAGTCCACTGCTTTATCAATATCTGCATCATCCAACACAATAAATGCATCACTACCTCCTAATTCCAAAACAGATTTTTT
>JANORJ010000141.1:0-2233 GCA_031415255.1 Chitinophagaceae bacterium
ACAAGGCCATCAAATACAGTTTCTGCAACATTCCGGTAGGTATCCATTATTTCTTCTTCGTCCTGGCCACCCCATACATAGCCCCGGTTCACCACATCATATGCTATGATACTGTCGCTTACAGAGGCTTTTCGAATAAGCCGCAGGTTGCCTCCATTTTTCAATTGCTGCATGGTGCCATCAGCTGGTGTAAAACGAAATGCTACGCCACGGGTAGCATAAGAATTATAATAATAAATAGTGCGGCTAAACTTTTCAGCAGCTGGTTTATTGAGCAGTACCATAAACGAATCGAGCATGACTGCCCGTTCATTTCGGAGATTTATAATTGTACCCAGCCGGTTTGTATCAGCCGAAAGGTCGCTGATGAGTGAGCGGATGAACTTTTTCTCCCGTTGATGTTCTATCATATGTTCCCGTTGATTTTCTGCCAGAAACCCGCAGAACACAGCGAGGAACAACATTAAAAACTCCCAGAAATAATGCGTCCATTTTTTTCGGGCGGTATGGGTGTGGGCATGTACTTCCATAAATAACTTATTGTTTGATGTGATATTCTTTACGTATTAGTTTTAACAGCTCGGCGTTTACCTCTATGTACTTTTGAAAATGAATTGTTCTTGTACCACGTAGCCCATTTAATGAATAAAAACCCATCACATTGCTTGCTCCTATACGATCAAATATTTCTAATTTAGTTAACTTAAAAGGTATGACAGTATCACTCTGCTCATAAGCAAGCATTTTTTCAAAAGTATTTTTGCCTTCAAGTTGATCAAATATTACCTGAAAATCATAATCAAAGTGTTTTACAATCAAAGGGTTGATGTATTCCGCCCTTACGGAAGTTTCAAGAGCCTGCCTGTCATTTATATTATTGATAGCTACAGATAAATCGCCAATCAGCTCCTGCAGTTTATTGCTTTTAAAGTAACGTAAAGAGCCTGAGTTTTTTAACTGCTCCAGCACCACAGTTCTTGCTTCAAACAACGAAGGAGTGCGGAACATAATGGCGTAATTAAAATGTATTACGAAGGTTTTTGAAAGATTGGTCATACTACTGTCTCTAAAATACGTTCTCAGGTAAAGCTGTGAGTTTTCCTGCCTGATACGATTTTGATATTTTACAGTAATATTTACAGAATCATTTTTTAATTCTTCGTAAAAACTCTTTGCAAGTTCTTTTGCCCGGTCTCTTTCTATCTTATGCTCCAACTGGTACTCTGCTAAAAAACCACAGAACACAGCGAGGAATAGCATTAAAAACTCCCAGAAATAATGCGTCCATTTTTTTCGGGCGGTATGGGTGTGGGCATGTACTTCCATAAAATGTTATTATTTTAACCTGTATTTTCTTTTTATAAGTTCAATAAGCTGGTTTGCGACTTTTTTTCTGTCAGCAGCCACATTATTATTCAGCGATAATGCTCCATAAAAGTATCCGGCACTGGTCAGCAGTTCGTTAATAGCAATCTTGTCTTCACTAATCAAAGCATCACCGGTCAATGGCACTTCCTTTTTTTCTTTAATTATTTTCAGTAAAGCTTCGCCATCAAAAAGTTTTGCCATTGCCTCGGCATAATTATCACTCCACATCATACCCACCTCGTTATAGGTATCCAGCTCGGATAAAGAGTTATAGTAAGAGGAAACTTTTCCGGAAACTTCTTTATTACGTATCAACCGTAAATGGCCAGAGCTCTTCATCTCTTCATAGGTTCTTTTTACCATGGCTATTTGTTTCCATTTGGCAGTAAGAATTCTTGAAGAATAAGCAAGTTTGCTGATATGTTTTCTCCGGTCGGGGCTTTTTATTAGAACCATTATTGTATCCACTAAGTCACTAACCACCGCATTTCTTGCAGCATAGTCTGAATAGATTGCTGTATCGGCTTCCAAATCGTCAAGCATATTTTGCATATAAACTTTCTCCCTATCTTTTTCTATTTTATGCTCTAGCTGATATTCTGCCATAAATCCACAGAACACAGCGAGGAACAACATTAAAAATTCCCAGAAATAATGCGTCCATCTTTTTCGGGCGGTGTGTGAGTGGTGGTGTACTTCCATTATGTTTATTGTTGTTGAATATCTTCTTGTAACAATTCGATGCTATATATTTTTAAATATCAAAAAGCGGGGTAATGCCCGGCTCTTACTATTTTACCTGTTTGCTTTTTGTAGCCATTTCAATAAACGCTGCAATATCTTTTTTAAAAGTAACTGCTGATGC
>JANORJ010000142.1:0-2309 GCA_031415255.1 Chitinophagaceae bacterium
TAGCAAGATGGTTGCCGCAGCAGTTTTATTATTTCTTCGCTTACAAGCAATGGATAAACTCCCCTTTAGGGGATGGGGGCAATCCGCCGGTTATTTCTGTTCCCAGTGGCAACTTTGGAAATATTTGTGCAGGTATTTTGGCGATGCAGTCTGGTTTACCAGTCAAGCATTTTATTGCTGCCTGCAACTTGAATGATATTGTGAGTGATTACCTGCAAACAGAAGTGCTGACTCCAAAACAAGCAGTGGCTACACTAAGCAATGCAATGGATGTTGGCAACCCAAGCAATTTTGTAAGGGTACTTGAAATATTTAAACATGAGTTTCCGGAACTGAGAAGTAAATTATCATCTGCTACAGTTACAGATAAAGAGACGCTGGAAACTATAAAAGAAGTGTTTGAAAAATATAATTATCTCGCAGACCCTCATGGTGCAGTTGGTTATCTGGCTTTATCGCAATATTTAGCGAATCATCCTGCCGATAAAGGAATATTTTTGGAAACAGCTCATCCGGTAAAGTTTCCGGATGCAGTAGAAAAAATAACGGGTCAGCCAATTGCTGTTCCGGATTTACTTCAGCCGATTATGAAAAGAGATAAGCTTAGTTTCCTTATTCCATCAGACTATATTGCCTTAAAAGAATTTTTACTAAATAAATCCTGAATAGCATTAAGACAATGATAGCCCCTAAAGATTATATACTAAAAAACCGGGCGGCTATATTTGACTGGACGGTACTCAGTATTAGTTTTATGATGGGTTTTATTTATCCGACGGTTACGGATTTTGCCAGCTCATCAAATTTTTCGTATTGGATGCTGGTTGCTTTTTTGTTGTACACTGCAGGAGCTGTCTTAAAACATTTGCCATTAAGTTATAGAATTACTTTTTCAGTTCCCGGCCCACGACCAGTCCCATATATTATTTATTTATTCGTAGGTCATTGGTTTATTTTACTTTTTGTTATTATACTTTCAGAAACAGCTTTCAGGCATATATTTAATCTTCCCCCAATTACGAAAGAAAATTCGGTAAGCTGGCAGCTGGTTCTTACTTCTACTACTATCGCAGCTTTTGTTACCTGGCTGGTTTATCGGAGCAAATCAAATCTCAAAAACAGAAAAAGCTATTCTGATAATTATCTTTTTTACAGGGAACTTGTTGCTGATATCTTTTTAATAGCCGGTGTGTCTATCCTTTCTTTTGTTCTTTGGGAAAAGGGTGTAATGGCGATGCTTGCCAGGGTGACAACAAAGTCAATTAGTGAAGTAGTGTTTCTATTTGTTTTCTTATCCATTACATTCTTATTCTGTTACCTGCCGCTTCGGTACCTGTATTTTATCGAAGACAGGGAAGGCGGAAGAAACCGGCGTCGATTGCTTTATATTTTCGCCTTTATGTTACTAAGGGCCTTGTTTGAAATGCTGGCACTATAATCATTGGTTATCCTGTTTAAGATTGCCCCGCAATTATTATTTTTGCATTCAAGTATGCAGGACATTGAACCCTTTTATAACTGGCGATACATTTATATAAGCGAAGAAGACGAACGGTCGCCTTTTCACGGAAGAACTTATTCTGAGTTTGAATTCTCCCAAACAGTCTATAATTTTTATATTCATCCGCAATGGGATGATTTTGGCAGCCGGACACTTTACCTGAATGTGTTACTGGCTGACTATGAAGAGAAATATGCCGTATTTGAAATGATTGGTGAATGGAATGATGCCATTGAAAACGACATAATGGAACTGAAACGGGAAGTACTGGAAAAATTTATGTTCGAAGGCATTTATAAGTTTATTCTAATAGGCGAGAATGTGCTGAATTTCCACAGCGATGGTAAAGATTATTATGAAGAACTATTTGATGAAGTGACAGATGAAAACGGATGGGTGGTTTGTTTAAACATGCCGGATCAAACCCAACACGACTTTAAACATGCCCGGTTGAACCGATATGTAGAGTTAATGGAATTGGACAACTGGAGAACCTACAAGCCTTTTCATTTGTTTAAAAAGATAGATGGAGAATTAATGAATAGGTTGGGTCTTTAGAGCTTAAATTATTAATTAATAATTCGCAATCGGGTAGTATTTTTGCCCAAACCGGATTTTTCCCCTTTAAGTTTTATATATGAAATGGTCTGAACTGTTTACTTCCTCGATTGGCAAAAAGTGGGTAATGGCGTTGACGGGTATTTTCCTTATTCTTTTTCTTGTTATACATGTGGCGTTGAATGCTACTATCTGGGCCAATGATGGTGGTAAGATGTTTGAAGCCGGGGCTCATTTTATGGGTTCGAAT
>JANORJ010000143.1:0-4010 GCA_031415255.1 Chitinophagaceae bacterium
CCTCTGTATATTGTTTTTGAAGAATCGTTTTTAAACTGGTAAGTAAGTTCATACACCTCCTGTGCAGAAACATTAGTTGCCAGTACAGTTAAAAAGGAAAAAATATATACAGAGGGCTATTAGTAAAAAATGCTGATGGTACTGGCTTTCTGCGGTTAAAGGGTACGAATAATAAGACGAAAAAAAAGGGGCTTTACGATTTTAGTATTTCGCTGATCGATGCGGATAAAAAAAATTTCAGGGAAGGAGCATTGATGCTTGCTGATTCTGTTACTGGTAGCTACCACTATTGCTGGTCAAAAAAATACATTACTAAAGAAGGTTCAGAAATAGCTGAGTTCAACGCTTTGCAATTCTGGTTTAAAACAAATAGTAAGAAGAAAATAAGTGAACCGACTCTTTCTACACCTTTTTATATTTCAAAGGCTTCTTCCGAACCTAATGAACAACCGACGATATCAAAATATCCACTGGAGCCCGACCGGGCTGGTAACATGAAGCAACGGTTTGATGCAACAGGAATCTTAAGTTTTAAGCAACTGAATAGTGCTTTATTTACAAAAGTTTATCTCGCAGATTTTTTTACCGCTGGTGAATTATTTTATGAAGGAGCTTATTCTAAAACACAAATTTTAACTATAAGGAATAATACCAAACCGGTGCTATATCTTATTAACGTAATCAATTCAGTAGATACAGACATTGCTGTAAATTGTATATCAGACGGGAAAAAAATAAGCAGTTATTTTAAAAAAGTGGCCAGCTTTCTCGAAATACCCATTACTGAAAAAAAAATAATGGGAAAAGAATTTACTACAACAGCCGTAAGAGCTGCCATCAAAAATATTCATCCGGGTAAAGATGATATTGTAGTGTTTTTCTATTCAGGTCACGGCTTTAGTTGGAAGGGAGATCAGATGAGTAATCCTTTTCCGGAATTGGGCTTGTATTATGGAAGACCACCCTCCTGGGATCATATGGGAGCCTTTAGCATCAACCTAGAAGAAATATACAAGGAGATAAAAGCTAAGAATGCCCGGCTGAATTTGGTGATGGGTGATTTGTGTAACACAATCGTAAATAGAAGACGATCTGAATTAAGAGACACGGCAAAAGAACAGGTTCCTCCGGGGTATTATGATATGAATAAACAGGCAGCGGTTGAATTGTTTTTGCAAACGAATGCTTCGCTGCTAATAGCGGCTGCCGAAAAAGGTCAGGCAGCTAATTGTAGTAATACCTATGATGGGTTCTTTACTTCAGGCTTGCTTAATTCAATACGGCTTGGGTTAAAGGTTACCAGCAACCCTCAATGGAACAGCATTATCCAAGGAGCAGAAGCAGAAATATCAGCACTTGCTTTGCAATTTGCCAAAGAAGATCAGAACATAATTTACCGTTTCTGCAATGCAAAAAATACTTTTTCCTGTGTAGAGGATTTGGGTATACACAAATAAAAAAAAGCCGCTTAATATATTACTGATGCGATGTCAATATCGGTATATGGCTGTGATAAGCAAGTTTCCTTGTATTAGAACTTTTCCATAAACCAGAACTGCCGCTATGATGCCGCGGTATCGTTATCAGCATATCAATTTTGTAATCTGTCAGAAAAGTGTGAATGCCATCATGAAAATCATTCATGCCAATGAAATAAAATTCTTTTTCATACTGTTCAAACATGTCAGATAGTTTTTGCTTCTGCTCTTGCTGTTCTTCAGTAATAGAAACATAATGCTCCGGGTCTATATTTACCACATGCAATTTTGGTTTGAATAATTCCAGTACAGAACTGATAAGCACAGAAGGGGTTGAGTTTTCTACATCTAATAAATCAGTGGCGAAGGCTACATTTTTTATTCCGTCGAATTGTGCATCGGGTGGAATAATCATAACGGGATAAATGGAACGGTCAACCGTTTTTAGTGCATGGCTGCCGATGAATTTTTGCTGTAGTTCAGATTGCCCGGTTAGCCCCATGGCAATTAAAGTGGCCCGACGTGTATGCGCCAGTTTATCAAGATGGTCAATCAGATCCCCACCTTTTTCCAATTCATATTCGATAGCGGTGCTGCCTTTTTGCTGAAGATCCTCTTGCAAAGATTCGATGTGGCTTTTACTTTTTTCATAATCACTGTCGTGGGCATAATTATGATATAATATAATCAATGCGTCAGTTTGCCCGGCAAGCATGTTAGTTGCAAAATGGGCAGCATTCAACGAGGTTTCCGAAAAATCAACGGGGACGATGATTCTATGCATATTGTTGGTTTAAGGTGTGATAAGAAAGTGATGGCTAAGTTAGCTACTTTCTATTGTTGCTAAAAAACTCTTTCTGTTATTATTTTGGAGTGGGTAACCGAAATTGACGCAGGCGATAAAATAGTGCAGGTAGCCTCATTGGCCAAATAGGTAATCTGGGCATGGGCGCAGCAAACTACAACCATCGCCAGAAGATAATACCAGGGTTATTGCCTGCAAATAATTTATACGGGCAATAACACTGTGGAGAGAAGGAAGATATTAGAGAACAATAACACTGTTGCTACCACCATATTCGTTTGGTGCCTGGCTGTCCGCTTCTGTTTCATTCAGCCATTCAGTTTCATTCACTCTGTATTTAAATTCATGCTTAGAATCTTTGGGCAGGTTAACATCGGCACTAAAAGTTCCGTCTTTCTTTTTGCTCATGATAATGGAATTCTGCCAATCGCTGTTAAGGCCAACGATTTCAATCGTTTCTGCGTTTTCCACTGCAAATGAGAACTTTACTTTACAATAATCTTTTGTCTTGTAGTAGGTCTTTACTATCATTTTTTTAATTTTTGGGTTAGAATAATCATCAACCATTTTTTTCACAAAGCAAGCATCGGTTGATTGCGGAAAAAGTATTCCGCCCCCTTGATTTGACGTAAAATTACGCATTTCGAAGCAAAAAGCAGGCAAGTCTTATTAACACCAGCAAAATTTATGTAGATAAAAAATGTTGGGAAGGGCTTACTAGACTGGTTTTCAGGGTAGTTCGGCTATATGATTTTATTGTTACATATATTCTGTTAGTTAGTAGAAATTGCAAACTGGGTTGTCGCTATTGGATGTTATATTGAAGCCACCAGGTGTAACAGAGATGTTTTTTACAAAAAATATTTCTCATCAAACTCAATTTTATGCTCCTTCAATAAATCCCTGTATTCTTCTTCATACGTTTTTATGCGGTGATGTTCCTCTTGATTTTTTACATATTCTATCAGGCTATGTTTAGCATCAATATGATAAGTGAAAGCCCCATACCCATCTTTCCAGCCGCCGAAGTTGGGAAAAATATTGTCTTTTTTTATCTGTGTGGTAGTGGATAGTTTGATGTCCTTTACCAAACAGGCTAAAGCCACCGACGGATGTAAGTCAGTAATGATATGCAGGTGATCTTCCACGCCATTGATACGATACAGATGACAGTGTTTATTTTTAAGCACTCCTGAAATATACTGGAAGAGTTGCGGTCTGTCTTTCTTTGTCATTGTTCTTTCCCGGTGCTTGGTGCTAAAGACGATTTGGTAGAGGATTTGGGTGTAGGTACTCATGAGTTTGTGCGTTTTTTTCCACCGGTTGCACCGATGGTTATTCAAATTTAACCCCTTCGGGGTTTCTCAGCAAGACCCCGAAGGGGTCGAATGTGAATAACAGCGTATCGTATGGGATGGAACTCCGGAATGCAAGGAAATGTGCTATGGTGTAGTGATAGTGTGAAAAACCCTGAAAAGGGTGAATTGTCAAGGTATAAAATTAAATTTTATTATAAGTAGTAAATAGAGTAATAAAGATAAAAATTGCAAACAAAATACCGTAAGCTCCTATTGAACTCCTTTTCAATTGATAAGTTTCATAATCTTCCAGTATAACTTGTTGTTTCCCCTCCTCTGATTCATTAATAATTCGATGTGTAGTTAGCTTTATCGAATTATCAGATGAACTCATCAATAATTCCTCTTCACTAAGCTCAAACATATCCT
>JANORJ010000144.1:0-3563 GCA_031415255.1 Chitinophagaceae bacterium
TAACCTCAACCTAAAAAAAATCTGAAAAATTCAATATTTCATGTTTTTTATAACTATTTTCATACCTTTTATTTTTTACTTTAAAATAATACACGACTCCTAAACTGTGAACAACCAGTAACAAGCAACCAACAACCAGTAACCTTTAAATTTAATTTAACAGGCCACCACGCAATATTTCGCTGAATGGCTGAATCTTTGTTGCATAAATGCAAACGATTGTGTTTCTTTTAAAGTCGCACAAAAGTAGTAACTTCATTTTTAACCCGAATAAACCATTTGCCATGAACTCAAAAATTTTACTCCTGGCGGTATTTGTAGTAGTAGCTCTCAGCAGTTGTACTACTGCCTATAAAACTGGTCAAACCCCTGATGATGTTTATTATTCCGCTGCTCAACCGCAGGGACATGAAAAAACGCAAAAACAGGAGGATCATGAATACACTTACTCAGATGATTATTACGACGACCGCTATCTGCGGATGAAAGTAAATAACCGTTATCGCTGGAACGAATTAAATGAATGGTACAGCTATGACAGGTACAGTTCCGGGTACAATTATTATTATGGTTCTTATTACAATCCTTACAATTCATGGAACTATTATAACAATCCCTATTGCACCAGCTTCGGTCATAATGTTTATTCTAATCCCAAAACAGTTGTTTCCAAACCAGTAGCAAGACCGACAAACTTTAATCTTGCTGGCTATACAAATAACAGCTATAACAATTCGAATAGTAATAGCAAACCAACTGGCAGCAACAGCACCGGCAGACCTGTGTATAATAACTCTAACAGCAACAGCGGTTCAAAAGGACTGGGCAATACGCTGAGAACTATTTTTGAAGGCAATAGCAATAATAATAATAATAATAGTAGCAGTTCCGGCAGCAGCAATTCCTCACCAAGCAGAACCTACACCCCGTCTTCATCAAACAGCAATTCATCAGGCAGTTCTGGAAGTTCCAGTAGTTCATCTGGTGGAAGCAGTGGTGGCAGCGTAACACGGCCGACAAGAAATTAATAGTACATCTTAGAAAGAAATTTTGTTTGAAACATGGTTTAATGTTTCCAGCATTGTATTATCATAAATAACCTATACCGTTTATGAATAAGAAATTATATATCGCCATTTTATTATTGGCCGCACAGCAGGTTTCTGCTCAGATGCCCGAAGAAGCCCTTCGCCTTTCGTGGAGACCACAAATGGGTACTGCCCGCAATCAAGCCATCGGCGGTGCCATGGGTTCATTAGGTGGAGATGCCACTGCCAGTATGGTAAACCCTGCAGGACTTGCCTTTTTTAAAACATCAGACTTTATTCTCACTCCCGGTTTTCAGTTTGGAAAAGGAACCGGCATTTTTAGAGAAACCACTACAAAAGGTACTTCGCAAAATAATTTTGGACTCGGCACTTCTGGTTTTGTTTTTGGTGGCTTTGGCGACAAAGGAAAAAATAGTTTTGCCATCACTATATCTAAAGTGGCTGACTTCAAACAAAATGTTTCGTACAATGGGCAAAATAATTACAGCACTTTTGCAGAACCATTGGCAGATGAGTTTGCAGCCTCAGGTCTTACGATTGACCAGGCATTAAACAGCAGCAATATATCCCTGCCCACCAAGATGGCTTTATACACTTATCTTGTTGACACCGCCACTATCAATGGCAGCAAGCAGGTAATTGCCCGGTCAGAATTTACTTCGCTGCTAAACCAGGAACATACTTCTACAGTAACCGGTGGCACCACAGAAATAACCGCCGGTTTTGGTCATGAGTTTAATAAAAAACTGATGGGTGGACTTAGCATTGGAATACCCTTTACAAAAATGGACCGCAACACTTACTATCGTGAATCAGACGCATCGGGCAATACCAATAATAATTTCGACTACATGGCCTATCGGGAAAACGTAAACCTGAAAGGTGTGGGATTTAATATAAAAGGTGGATTTATTTACCGCCCTAAAGAATACATTAGACTGGGGCTTGCTTTTCATTCACCAGATATGATGATGCTAACAGAAACATTTAATTCCGGCATGGCCGCTGATGTAGAAAAATTGTTTTTCCCGGCTAGCGGTTACGATACAGTGGCTTCCAACACCATTACCGGCACCCCTACAGAAGTAAACAGGTACACTACTTACACTCCCGGAAAAATAATATTGAGCGGCTCTTATGTTTTTAGAGAAGTGGCAAATATTACCAGGCAGAAAGGATTTATTACTGCCGATATTGAATACGTTAATTACAAATGGATGAAGTTTGAACCTAATGGAGAATTGACAGAAGAAACAAAAGCTCCTTTCGAACCCGTTAATGAAGCGATAGATGCCACGTATAAATCAGCC
Source organism: Chitinophagaceae bacterium (assembly GCA_031415255.1). Taxonomy (GTDB): domain Bacteria; phylum Bacteroidota; class Bacteroidia; order Chitinophagales; family Chitinophagaceae; genus JJ008. The sequence continues at coordinate 2,360 of JANORJ010000144.1, forward strand.
TTTAATTTTCGGGTGGGTGGTGAATTAAAATTCAATATCGTTATGGCCCGGTTAGGTTTTGCTTACTATGGCAGCCCCTACCAGGAAAAAGAATTAAAAGCAAGTAAAATGAACCTGAGTGGTGGATTAGGTTATCGCCACAAGGGAATGTTTCTTGACCTTACGTATGTACACCATATAAATAAAGATGTAAACTTTCCGTACCGGGTAAGTGCACCAAGAGCCAACACTTTTGCCAACCTGAAAGAAACCGGAGGCAATGTGTTGCTGACTGTTGGTTTTAAAATTTAGTCGTAGCCAATCTAACAATTACTGAAAGGCACCCAAAAGGTGCCTTTTTTTTATGAGGATAACGTAAATTAGTTAAATGAAAAATGTAACACTTACACCATTTTATCATAGAGAACAGGAATGTATTGGTATCTGGTTTGAAAACTCTACTGTTCTCAATACAGCTATCAGGAAAAACGCCGATGCCAAATGGAGCCAAACAAAAAAATGCTGGTATGTGCCGCTAAGCAAGGACAACTACAATAAACTTTTTTTTGCACTGAAAGGCAAAGCAGCAATTGAACAATCGGCACTGCATCAATACCTTGCTGATAAAAAGAAAAAAATATCCGGGATAGAAAAACCCCTTCGGGTTACTAAAGCAGCACCCATAACAAAACCAGCAATTACACTGGCAAAAAATTTGGTGTCAACAAATTCAGTATTAATAAAGAAACAGGTAACAATTTATAAGGGCGGAAAAATACAAGCCATAAATGCACATATAATTCCTGCCATGGAGCAACATCTGAAATTAAAAGCATACAGTCCTTCCACCATCAAAACCTATTTGGGTGAGATGACACAATTGCTGGTCATTCTCCAAACGATTCCGGCAGATGATTTAACACCAGAACATTTGAAACGCTACCTCGTTCATTGCTACGAAAAATTGAAATTGACAGAAAATACATTGCACAGCCGTATAAATGCTATGAAGTTTTATTACGAACAAGTGCTGAAAAGAGAAAAATTTTTTTGGGAAATACCGAGACCAAAGAAAAGAATTCTACTACCAAAACTATTAAATGAAAAAGAATTAGCAGCTCTTTTTAATGCGTTAGAAAACAAGAAGCATAAAGCAATGCTGTTTACCGTTTATAGTTCTGGTTTGCGGGTTAGCGAAATTATAAATTTAAAAATAGCCCATATT
>JANORJ010000145.1:0-4813 GCA_031415255.1 Chitinophagaceae bacterium
GATACAATCCGTATAAGCCTATTAATGAGCCAATAATTGCGAGGGATGGTAAAATATTAAATACTCCTCCTACCCACCCTGCTGTGTAGGAATAGGCGGCTAACTGGAATGACTTTCCGAAATTCTTTTCAGATTTAAATGTTGGAGCAAGTGCATCGACTACAAAAGCCATCAAAAAAGTACTTGCAATACCTGCAATAAGCGCTATTAATGCATATCTTATTCCTAGCTCTGTACCTTTGATTTTAAAGCCATAATAGGACTTTCCAATCAAACCCCAACCAATGAATGCAGCAACGGTACCAATTGCTACTAGTGGTAATACATATGTCGTAAGAATTTTTGTGGTATCCGGGGTTTCCTTGTCAATAACATCCCACTCTGTTTTTGGTGTAAGCAAAATATTTTTTGCTCTTTCAATTAGGTTCATATTAAGTCGGTTGATTTGGTTTGGTACCTACTCGTATGGCTTTTCGGTATTCGCCCCTGGTTTGTGGGTTCAGGTCTCCCTCGTTTTTTAATTATAAAACTAATATAGGTACTTTTTGTAAAAACAAAACAGGCCGGGCATATTTTTTTTAAACTGATTAAGCACAATGACTTGATACGGAAGAAAAGTGGAGGAGATTGTCTGATTAAGAAGACCCGCAGGTAAAGGCAGGAAGACATTGAAAAATCTTTTGAAGGGTGCGTCGGTTAAACGGTTTTTCACCCCGGATAGTGGATTTTTAGCAACTCTCCTGCCTTTTACGGGTTTCTTAGTTATGACAATTAAAAGAACTCAATGTTGGGAAGTTAAATAGTTGATAAGGAAAACGGTTAATCAGGGGTTTCTGAATAATTTAAAGAGTTTCTCTATTTCAATCCGCCAATTACCAATTAACTATTTAACCAATAAACCAAATAAGCGGGGCAGAGAGTGTTTAATAAAATTTATACGAATAGTAGGGTACCAATAGAGAACGGATCAGGTTTTATCAACCGGGGTATCAGATTTTATTAAGCTCTCCGCCGCTTATCGGCAAGATGTTATAAATAACTGCAAACGATTTATCTTATTTCGAAATTACCGGCAGCGGTTTCTTCATCACCATTAAAAACACGGTACACATATTTACCTCTGGCCAGGCCGGATAATTTATTATGATCTTTTGCTTTCATTTTGTAATGCTGTACTATCGTGCCTTCCACATCAAATACAAAAAAATCAATCTCCCGGCCATCGTTATCTTTTGCCACCACATGCATATCTCTTTTTACAACATCCGGGTAAATTTTTACGGAGCTGTTATTAAGAGAACTAAATGTTTTTGTTTTTGCTTTCAGCTTATCTTTTTTAACCGGCTTATCTTCTGTGGGTTTTTCAGTTGTTTCCAGTCCAAATTTTTTAACTGGTTTGCCAATAGCAAATACCGGTTGTGCAAACAGCATACCGGCAGCTACTGCCATAGTTAAAAAAGAATTTAATGCTTTTGGGGTAAGGTGTAGTTTCATAGTGGTTTGAGGTTTTTGGGTGTGGGTGTTATATAAAGGGTTAATAAAATACAGGACATTTTAATTGCTTGCTCCTTGCATCGCCGCCAATCCGCCAGCCAAACCGGAGTATGCTGGAGAAATACGCATCGTTTTCTTTTGGATCGCCTCTTTCTGCAAATTCTTCATACGGACGGCTGGCAGGAAATGAATAAATGCCACGATAATATAATCGCCTTGCTTTTACTGCGTCAGCAGCCGATAAATTTTGATCAAAAGTAATTGGGTCAACGTAGTAGTTATGACTTACATCATCCACATAGTCTGTAAATAATTTGCGATGCAAAATTTCAAAACCTATGTAGGCATTTTCTTTGATGTAGTATTTAAAACCAAAACCAGCCAGCACATTTTTTTGCGTCAACTTGTAAGGTTTACTATCGGGGTATTGAGCAAAGCCCTGTCCCTCTAATCGTAAAGGAGCTGTTTTTACCCAACTGCCATCCACATCTTTTACTTGCGGGTCAAAATGATAAATGCCAACACCGGCTAAAAAATAAGGCCGTAGCTTTCCTTTCAGCCCGTCATATCTTTCCAGAAAATAAGTAGGATAGATTTCAACGGCAGCATATGCCTCACTTATTTTTGATTTGAAATGCAGGTTTCTGTATTTGCGATCTTCTTCTGAACCTCCTTTTGCGGGAGCTTCTGCATCATCTCCTTCCACATAGCCCAGATTTCCTGCAACACGAATGCCTATAAATTCTGTTGGATAATAATTAAGGTAAAGTCCTTTGCAAAGTTTGGTAAGCGGAAAATCAAGGTCTTTGATAAAAGTTTTGCCAACACCGGCACTTCCGCCAAGGTCGCCAAGAAAAAACATGGGGCCAATGCCTAAGCCTAACTCCAATTTTCCGTTTGCGCTGCTGATGGATTGTGCTTTTGTTTGCAAAGAAAAGAATGCAAACAGGCTAATAAATACGTAAAACCGTATTAAGGATACATTTGTTCTCATTGGGATTGGATTACTGGTTTCTCTACTATTGGATTATGGGACTAAAGTAGAGAAAGAAAAAAATATATAAAGAATGATTGACTATATTTTTTTGATTTTTCCAGCAACAAAAGCCCTTCTACTTAGGGCTTCTACGAAGTGCAGTTAAAATTTTACGATGTGCTACTTTATATCAGGCAGGCCGCAGCATTTCTACATGTTTAATATTGTCTTCAAGATATATGTCACTAGTTTGCAGAAAACCGAGAGAAGAATAAAATTTAAGCAGATAAAGTTGTGCGCCAATTTTTATTGGTGTATTTCCGTATAAATTGGTGATCTGTTCAATAGATTTTTCCATCAGCATCCTTCCAATACCCCCGCCCCTTGCAGCTGGTGAAGTAACCACCCTGCCAATAGAAGGTTCTATGTAAGCCAAACCGGGTGGCAATATCCTTGTGTAAGCTGCCAGTTTATCATTTAGCCAGCCCATATAATGATGGCTAAACAAGTCTTTATTATCTGCATCCTGATAAACACAATTCTGTTCTACTACAAACACTTCATTTCTCAATTGCATAATGACATACAGTTCTGCCGGAGCTAGATCGTCGAATTTTTTTAAACTCCATTGCAAATTTTCAAAATTATTATCAGTCATCGGTTAATTATTAAGCTGATTTAGTAATTGTATTTATCCTTCCATAGATTTTTCAGAAACTTTCTCAGTTCCTCTTCTCTTACATTTTTTCCCGGGTCATAAAATTTTTTGCCGGCTATTTCTTTTGGCAAATATTCCTGCGGCGAAAAATTGTTTTCATAACTATGAGAGTACTCATAATTTCTACCATAGTCTAAATTCTTCATCAGCTTGGTAGGTGCATTGCGAATGTGCAAAGGCACCGGGAGGTCACCATATTTTTTAACGGCCGATAAAGCTTCTCCAATGGCGGCTACAGCAGCATTACTTTTGGGTGATGCTGCCAGGTACGTAACACATTGCGATAGAATGATATTTGCTTCAGGGTAACCAATTTTATTAACCGCATCAAAACTTGCATTGGCTAATACTAATGCAGTTGGGTTAGCGTTGCCAATATCTTCGCTGGCTAATATCACTAATCTTCTGGCAATAAATTTTACATCTTCACCACCTTCAATCATACGAGCCAACCAGTACACTGCGGCATTAGGGTCGCTTCCTCTAATGGATTTTATAAATGCAGAAATAATATCGTAATGCTGCTCGCCACTTTTATCATAAAGAGCAATTCTTTTTTGGGCAACATCCATAACATAACTGTCCGTAATGATTACTTTATCTCCCGAAGCATCACAAACAATTTCCAGCAAGTTCAATAACTTTCTTCCATCACCCCCGGAAATATTAAGTAAGGCAGTTGTTTCTTTCAGTTCAATTTTTTTCTTCTTCAGGTATTCGTCTTTTGCTATGGCGGTTTCTAAAAGTTTCACCAAGTCTTTTTCATCCAATGATTTTAGCACATACACCTGACAGCGGCTTAGCAAGGCACTGTTTACTTCAAAAGAAGGATTTTCGGTGGTAGCACCTATTAAAGTAATGATTCCTTTTTCTACCGCACCTAATAATGCATCCTGCTGTCCTTTATTAAAACGATGTATCTCATCAATAAATAATACAGCACCCGGTTTTGTTTTTGCCTGTTCTATTATTTCTCTCACATCTTTTACCCCGGCACTAATGGCACTTAATTGAAAGAAGGGAACATTTAATGTATGCGCAATGATGTTGGCGATTGTTGTTTTGCCGGTACCGGGTGGGCCCCAAAAAATCATAGAAGGGATTTTGCCATGTTCAATAGCCGTTCGCAGAATACTGCCTTTTCCTACCAAGTGTTGTTGCCCCAGCAATTCATCCAAAGAATTGGGGCGGATGCGTTCAGCTAATGGTACAGTTGCATTCATACCAACAAAGTAACAAAAAGAAGTAACCTTAAAAATATTTCTTCAGTAAAGGATTATCCCTGTATTTCTCTGCGTAATCCTTTCCTCTGCGTGCCAATTCTTTAATTCACATTCGCCGCCAGAAAAATTCCAATTTTGTCAAACGAATCGGTAAGATTGGCCCCCACCCAGCCATGATTTTCTGTAGAATAAAAAACATATTGGTGTGTTACACTAAAGCTCTGTAGTTTATTTTTCAATGAAACTGATTGCGAAGGCGAAACCAATATATCTACCCCGCCTTGTAAAATAATCGTTGGCGGACTTTGAGCTGAAATAAAAGTGATGGGGCTTGACTGCTGGTACAAAGTTAGGTTGTTAGTAGGTGTAGCGCCAACCACGGCCGACACCGCAGATGGTGGT
>JANORJ010000146.1:0-1581 GCA_031415255.1 Chitinophagaceae bacterium
GTTCCTATATTTTAGAAAAGAGGAACCACAAACGCAAGTGATTTGTGGTTCCTATATTTTAGAAAAGAGGGATTTTTATGCTACACCTTTCAATTTTTTTATCGCTTCTGTCATTTTCGGAACTATTTCAAAGGCGTCACCTACTATTCCATAATCGGCTGCTTTAAAGAAGGGAGCTTCCGGGTCTTTGTTGATTACCACAATTACTTTACTTCTGTTTACACCGGCTAGGTGCTGTATGGCTCCTGAAATGCCGATGGCAATATAAAGATTTGGGGCAATGGCAAAACCAGTTTGTCCCACATGTTCGTTATGCGGTCGCCAATGTGCATCTGCTACCGGACGGCTACAAGCGGTGGCGGCATGTAATGTTTTAGCCAAGTCTTCTACCATACCCCAGTTTTCCGGACCTTTTAATCCACGACCGGCACTTACTACTATTTCTGCTTCTGTCAATGATACTTCGCCACTGGCTTTTGTTACGTTGATTAATTTTACTTTCGGTATATCAACCGTTGCATTGAAAGCGACAACTTCTGCACTGCCTTCTCCGGCTATTGTTTGGTAAGCATTCGGACTTAAGGCAACAATTTTTATATCTGTGTTTACAGCTATGTTAGCATAAGCTTTTCCGGAGAATACATTTTTCTTTACTACAAATCCGTTGCTGCTATCGGGCAGTGCAACTGCACCTGAAACCAATCCTGCTTTCAATCGTACTGATAGGCGGGGAGCAATGGCTTTGCCTGTAACGTTATTGGAAAACACGATGACCTTTGCACCGGCAGCTTCTGCTACTTGTGCTATTACTTTAGTATAAACCTGTGCATCCAAATGATTGAGGGAATCATTTTCGACATGATGAATTTTCTTTACACCATACTTACCTAATGCAGCAAGGTCATCTGTTACTGAACCGAGTACAACACCTTCGGTAGTTGTGCCCAATTGCTCAGCTATTTTAGCACCATAGGTAATAGCTTCCAATGAAGATTTTTTTACATGACCATCTGCGGTATCTATAAAAATTAGAACTGACATATAAGGAGTTTATTGTTTGTAGTTTATTTTTTGTTGTTGTCGTGATAAGGTAGGCTTAAATAGCTTTTGCTTCTTCATGTAAAAGACGAATTAACTCGTCTACATTGTCAGCGTCAACTAATTTCACACCAGATTTTGCCGGTGGCAAACCAAAATCTGCAACACTTGTCAATGCATCAACTGCCGCAGGTTCAACTACTTTTAAGGGCTTTGTTCTGGCGGCCATAATGCCTCTCATATTTGGTATTCTTGCTTCGGCCATTCCTTTTTGTGTACTTACGGTAACAGGCAGTTCCACTTCGCATACTTCTTCGCCACCTTCTATTTCTCTTGTGATGGTTGCTTTTGTTCCGGCCAGTTCAAATTTAGTAGCCAATGAAACATAAGGCTGGTCTAATAACTCTGCTACCATGCCACCAATAGATGAACCATTGTAATCAATAGTTTCTTTTCCGGTTAATACTAAATCATAGCCTCCCAGTTTTGCTACTTCCGCAATTTGCGAAGCAATATAAAAACTGTCGTGGCTGTCAGCGTTTA
>JANORJ010000147.1:0-1507 GCA_031415255.1 Chitinophagaceae bacterium
AGCATTGATATTTAACTTAGCCACATCACCAGAACGTAAAAACTCTTTATCCAATTTTGTATTCACTTTTATGCGGTCTGGCACAAATTCTTCTACTGAAAAATTTTTTGCTGCCAGCAACACATCAGTAGAAGTATAAACTTCCAATGTATAGCTTCCTGTGATGGCAGCCGAAGCAATTTCAATACTTCCTTCCACCGAACCTTCTTCGTTCAAACTTTTACGGAATGATTTCAACTCTTTGCCATTTGGCATCAGAAATTTCATTTTCAACGGCACATCACCCGGGTTTTTCCATTGAGCATCCCGAAGGATAACAGAAAAATTAATTTTTTCGCCGGGGCGATATACATCTCTTTCTGCATAAACAAAAGCATCAAAGCCGGATGGGTTGTTTCTTTTACCTGCCACATCAAACCTAGAAGTGTTTACTCTTGTATTATTAAATGGCAAGTAGTTAAAATCATCGGCAGTTTTTGCAATCACCATCGCTGGTTTAAAACCACTAAAATCTTTTTTACTGTAAGCAATGGTGGCCACACCATCTTTATCTGTTGCACCTGTACCTATCAACTGGTTATTGGTATAATAAACAGATACATTGACTCCATTAACAGGGTCAGCAGATTTTATAGAGTTAGTAAACACATAAATTTTATCCTGTCCTTCTTTGGCAATCAATCCCAAGTCAGACAAAGAAAGATAACGACTGTCTTTTACCCAATAGTCTTCGGCCGAACGGATGACAATATGATACACCCCTTTAAAGTCAGGCAACCTGTCTTCAAACTGTGAAAAATTTAAAATTCTTCCAGCACCACTTTTTGGTAAGGAACGAGTATCAATTTCCTTTTCATAAATCACATCACCAAGCATACCGTCGCCACCTCTGTATTCATCATAATAATCTCCTTCGTCTTCACCATCATAGCTGGCATGACTTGGGCCACTTTTTGATTCCTTCGGTTCATAACCATAACGCTGTGACAGTAATAAGTTATTCTCGTAAATTTTTGAAATGATCAATTTTACTTTCGGCACATTGGTAATCTGCACTTGAATATTTTTTCCTCCCTTTTTAGAAAGATAAACGGCTTTACTATTGGTAAAACTAATACCTGACTCCAGTTCGCCAAAAGCTACGCCACCATTGTAATCTTCTTTCATTACACCACCAATTTTACCTCTTAATCCTTTTGCCACAGTCAATGCATAACTTTTTTCTGTATCAAATTTATCACTACGCAAAGTGAAGCCATAGTCATTTGTCTCTACTGTGTAAGCAAGCTCCGGATCAAATTTTAAAAATGATTTCAGGCTTTCACCAGTCAATTGTTGGCTGGTAGCAATCCTTACCACTCCTTCCATTCCATCATGTTCTGATTCCACGTTTTGGATCGTCAGCACATACGGCGAAGGAATTGTAAGCGAACTGGTAATAGCATCGGCAGTAGAAGTGTTTCCCTTTTCAGGTTTCAATCCTTTTTGAATATTCACTTTTGTATCA
>JANORJ010000148.1:0-3843 GCA_031415255.1 Chitinophagaceae bacterium
ATCGTCAAAAACATGAATAAGGCCAAGTACCAACAGCATGGTAAACCAAATAAACATGATGGGGCCAAACATCTTACCGATAGAAGCTGTGCCGAACTGCTGCATAAAGAAAAAAAGTGCCAGGATGCTTAAAACTATAATGACAACGGTATTACTTCCATCTTCTATTCCCAAATAAGGCAACTCCTTTAATCCTTCAATGGCGGAGGTAATTGAAATGGGTGGGGTAATAATACCATCAGCCAGCAAGGCGGCGCCACCAATCATGGCAGGTATCACCAACCATTTTTTTCTTCGCCGTACAAGAGCAAAGAGGGCAAACGTTCCTCCTTCACCTTTGTTATCAGCCTTTAATACCAGTATTACATATTTTATAGTGGTTTGTAAAGTGAGAGTCCAAATAATGCAGGAAAGACTTCCAAGAATCAGCTCTTCACTTATTACTCTTCCATTGGTGATGGCATTGAAAACGTAAAGTGGCGACGTACCAATGTCGCCGTAAATAATTCCAAGGGCAATAAGTAATCCTGCGGCGGTGACTTTATTAGTCGGTATTCTCACTTTTTTGTGTTGTTGTTTGGGTCATTGTTGCCCGCCACGGTCATAATTAAATTAAAGACAGAGGCGAGTACAGATCATTCGTTTCTGCTTAAAGTTGCAGGTAAAGGTATAAGCAAAAATCAATTTGAACGAACAAACCTTTACCTTTTATCGTTCGTCATATTGACTTGTGGGGATAAATTATACAAGGGTGCGACAACTAAGGTTTTCCTGCTACGTTAATGTAATTGCAGCAGAACCTGCATCAGTGGTAAAATAACAGACCCTGTTTTGAACCGCAACCTGTAACTTTAATAAGCAAAAAATCAGAAAAATATGATTGGTAAACGATTGTTTTTGGGTGCATTGATCATTTGTACAGGGTTGCTGGCTACTGCCCAGAAAATTGTGTATTCCGAGCCTGATAAAGACGATACCCGCCGGATGGATTTTGAAATAGCCGGTAAAATTGGCGGCAATTTTCTACTTTATAAAAACACAAAGGGTAAAAACTGGATAACCGTGCTGGATAATGATATGCAGCAGATTGCCAAAGTGGATCAGGAATATGTGCCGGATAACGACCGCATGATTAATGTTGACTTTTTCCCCTACAGCGATTTTTGCTACATGATTTACCAGTATCAAAAAAGAAATGTTATTTATTGCATGGCGGCTAAAATAGGCCCCGACGGAAATAAGATAGGAAACATAACAGAATTAGACACTACACATCTTGGGTTTGCAGCTAATAATAAAATCTATACGGTGCAAAGCAGTGAGGATAAAAGCAAACTGATTGTATTTAAAATCAACAGCAAAAATAAAAAGGCCTATATAATGACCAGCCTGTTGATGACTGATAAATTAGAATTGATGAAACGCAGCCGTATTATAATACCCATGGAAGAAAGAGATGATTTTATTAATGATTTTTATCTGGATAACGAAGGTGATATGGTGTTTAGTAAATTCTCCCGTAACAATAATGATAACATCAGCAAAGCGGCCTTTGTAGTAAAATATGCCCAAGCCGATACCTTACAAATGAATGAACTCAAAATTGAAAAAAACTGGCTGGATGAAATCCATATCAAAGTTGATAATTTTAACAAACGATATTTTCTTACTTCATTTTATTTTCAGGAAAGGAAGGGCAACATCGAAGGATTATATTTTTATGCGTGGGATAAAAAAACTGCCCAGCCTTATTTTGAAAGCACCCATGCTTTTGGCGATGAGCTAAGAAAGGAAGCAAGGGGCGAGGCCACTGTTAAAACGGCTTTCAATGATTATTTTATTCGCAATATCATCACCCGCAAGGATGGCGGGTTCATTATTGGCGGCGAATCCTATTATACTACTTCCCGGTTTAATAATTGGAACCGTTGGGATTATCTCTATGGCTCGCCTTATATGTCGTCTTTCAATAACAACAATTATTACTCTCCTTATTATAATAACTCTTTGTGGGGTTCCCGGATGAACAATAACCAGTCTGCCCGCCATCATGCTGATAATATTGCTGTACTCTCTTTCGATGATAAAGGCAAATTGGAATGGAATAATGTGGTGGCTAAAACGCAGTACAATGACGAGTCAGACGATTTACTTTCTTTTCAGGTGATGAATACAGGCGGACAATTACATTTCCTGTTTAACCAGCAAGAAAGAAGAAATAACCTGCTGTCTGATTACAGCATTTCGCCTGATGGGCAAATGAACCGAAACCCCACCTTGAAAAATTTAGACAAGGGTTATGAATTTATGCCCCAATATGGCAAGCAGGTAAGTTCCCGCCAAATGATTGTTCCCTGTCTGTATCGTAACTATATTTGCTTTGCAAAAATTGAGTATACGCAGAACTAATTAATACGTTCCATTATCCGTGATTGGTATTTTTAAACAGAAAAACCCGGCCAACATTCTACTGCTGCTGGTTTTCGGAGTGTTAATTAAACTTCCGATGTTTCTTCATTCGCATACACCAGTGGCTAGATCTGGCGATGGTGTTCTTTTTAAAACAATTTTAAAATTGCTGGAGCCAACAGGCCAATCAAATCCTTCATTGTATCCTATTCTTGCTTTTGGGTTATTATTTCTGCAGGCTATCATGCTTACCAGGTTTATCAATACACAGCGAATGATGAGCCGACCAACTTTTTTTCCGGGAATGGCTTATATGCTTATTACCTCCTTGCTGCCAGAGTGGAATTATTTTTCAGCTCCGCTTATGGTGAATACTATTTTATTATTTGTGCTTACCGGCTTATTTAAAATATATAACCAGTCCAACGCCAAAGGCACCATTTTTAATATCGGGCTGGCTTTGGGCATTGCCTCTTTCCTTTTTTTTCCTTCCATCACTTTTGTTGTGTGGATACTGCTGGCATTGGCAGTAATGCGGCCTTTCAGATTGAATGAGTGGGTGCTTTGCATACTTGGTATTACCACACCTTTTTATTTCTATGCCATTTATCTTTTTATCAATGATGAATGGAGCTGGCAACATTTATGGCCCCACTTCTCTGTTGGACTTCCTTCTATCAAACAGTCGGTGTGGCTGGCGGGCAGTGCATTTTTGCTGGTCGTTCCTTTTTTGGGTGGCGGTTATTATGTGCAGGACAATCTGCGTAAGATGCTGATACAGGTTAGAAAAGGCTGGAGTCTTTTATTATTATACCTGCTTGGGGCCATTTTTATTCCCTTTGTAAATAACAGTGATAGTTTTGAGAATTGGGTAATGGCGGCCATTCCTTTTGCAGCCTTTCATGCCTGCACCTACTTGTACTCTACCTTGCGAATACTGCCGTTGCTCCTGTTTTGGCTTACGGTAGCTTTTGTGCTGGGGTATCAGTATTATATGGTGGGCTGGTAGAGAGTCAGGAGCCGTGAGTCATTAGTCGGGAGTGGTGAGTAGTCAGTCGTAAGCTGCGCCCCCCAATTACAATAAACCGTATAAATTTAAAGCTCTTCATTCCTGACTCCGAACTAATGACTCTGGACACTTAACTTTGCCGCTCAACCCTCTCAAACATGAAATTCGGAGTAGTAGTTTTTCCTGGTTCTAATTGCGACAGAGATATGTATGATGCACTTAGTTATGATTTAGGCCAGGACGTTTCGATGCTTTGGCATAAAGATAAAGACCTGGGTAATTTCAATACAGCGGATTGTATAATACTACCCGGCGGTTTTTGTTAACGCGATTAAATGCGGTGCCGGGCAATTTCCCCGGTAAGCCCCCTGATGCAACAGGTAAATTAAATTGCCAAAGACGGAGGAAAATTCTTTGGTGTTTGT
>JANORJ010000149.1:0-2359 GCA_031415255.1 Chitinophagaceae bacterium
GAGACCAGAAGCTGCCTAAAGTTTCAATTATTCTCAATGATGTTAAAATAAAAGCAGGCTATGGTTATTATGGTTATGGCCGCTACGGTTATGGCTATGGTTACGGGTATGGTAGCTATTATGAAGAAGAAGTAGCACCCCGCAACTTCTTGGAAAGAGTAATTGGATGGTTTGATATCCGAAGATTTTTTAAAAAATCAAAAAAGAATTAAAATACCCGGCTGAGTAATGAAAATTTTAGTAACTGGCGGAGCAGGTTTTATAGGCTCTAATCTCGTTGAACAATTGTTACAGGATAAAAGGGTAACTTTTGTAAGGGTATTGGACAATCTTGCAACAGGTTCCCTAAAGAATATTGAGCCGTTTTTATCAAACCCTACATTCGAATTTATTGAGGGTGACATCAGAAACTTTTCTACTTGCCTTGCTGCCTGTGATGGTATGGATATGATTTCTCACCAGGCGGCACTCGGTTCTGTACCCAGATCTATTAATGATCCGCTTACTACTAATGATGTAAACATTACCGGGACACTCAATATTTTTACTGCGGCCAAAGAAAAAAATAGTAGAAGGGTGGTGTATGCAGCCAGTTCTTCTACCTACGGGGATCATGCCGGCCTGCCAAAAGTAGAAGATAAAATCGGCAAGCCACTTTCTCCCTATGCAGTCACTAAATATGTAAACGAGTTGTATGCAAAGGTGTATGCCGATTTATACAACATGCAGATAATAGGGTTGCGGTACTTTAATATTTTTGGCCCAAAACAAAATCCTAACGGGCCTTATGCAGCTGTTATTCCCCTTTTTGCAGAAGCCATAATAAATAATATACCACCAACAATTAATGGTGATGGAAATCACAGTCGTGATTTTACATTTGTAAATAATGCTGTGCAAGCCAACATTCTTTCCCTGTTCACTGAAAATGAGAAAGCGGTAAACCAGGTGTATAATATTGCCTGCGGTCAGCAGACCTCTTTACTGGAATTATTTGATGGGTTAAAAAAAGAAGCAGATTCTACACTGCAGCCTGTTCACGGTGCTGAAAGAAAAGGCGATGTAAAACATAGCTTAGCAGACATTTCAAAAGCGAAACAATTGCTGGGTTACGAAGCAACTATTTCTGTGGCGGAAGGACTGAGGAAAACATTTCAGTGGTATAAAGAAAATATATAGGGTTGTGTGTTTAGGGTATAGGGCTGAGAGGGTAAACTAAATCGAACACATCGGAATACAGGGAAGAAAGATAAACCACAGCGACCACAGAGCGGCACAGCGAAATAAAGCGGAATGTTAATCCGTCAATATAATGACTTAACAGGAATGTGATTGTATGCATGAAAACGAAATTGGAACATTGATTTTAGATGCTGCATTTCAGGTGCATAAAGAACTTGGTCCGGGATTATTAGAAAGCACTTATGAAACATGTATTAGTTACGAAGCATCACAAATGGGGCTGTTAATTGAAACACAAATACCTCTGCCGGTAATTTATAAAGAAGTCAGGTTAGATTGTGGTTATAGAATCGATATTCGGGCAGAAAATAAAGTAATTGTTGAGGTCAAGGCGGTTGAAAAACTGAACGATGTTCATCTTGCACAATTGTTAACCTACATGAAATTGTCGGGTTGTAAATTAGGTTACCTTATTAATTTCAATGTCAAGTTTTTAAAAGATGGTATCAGGAGAGTGGTACTGGGAGATTTAAAATCCTAAATCAATTATCAAAAACAATACGAAGTATTCCGCTGTGTTCCTCTGTGGCCGCCGTGGTTAAATAAAAAAAGCAATACTCCGCTGTGTTCCTCTGTGTTCGCTGTGGTTAAATAAAAAAATCAGTACTCCGCTGTGTTCATCTGTGGCCGCCGTGGTTAAATAAAAAAAGCAGTACTCCTCCGTGTTCGCTGTGGTTAAATAAAAAATATGAAAAGAACAATCATCATTACCGGCGGTGCTGGCTTTATCGGTTCCCATGTTGTCCGGCTGTTTGTCAATAAATATCCGGATTACCGGATTGTAAACTTTGATGCTCTCACCTACGCAGGCAATCTCGAAAACCTGAGAGACATTGAATCAGCACCCAATTATGTTTTTGAAAAAGCTAATATTTTAAATATAGATGATATTGACAGAATATTTTCAACCTATCAACCCGATGGTATCATTCACCTGGCAGCAGAAAGCCATGTTGATCGTTCCATTTTATCGCCGCTTGATTTTGTTTATACCAACGTTATAGGTACCGTCAACCTGCTGAATGCAGCAAAGAAATTGTGGGGTTCAACCCTCAACCCCCAACCCTCAACCTCTCAACGTTTTTATCATGTATCCACAGATGAAGTGTATGGCGCC
>JANORJ010000150.1:0-2194 GCA_031415255.1 Chitinophagaceae bacterium
ACGAAAGCACTAAGGATGCAAGTACTAATTTCTTTTTCAGTTATCTTAGAAAAGGAACGTATGTGTTTGAATACACTTTGTTTGCTACACATGCTGGCAACTTTAGCAATGGTATTACAACCATACAGTGCATGTATGCACCAGAGTTTACTTCGCATTCAGAAG
The DNA here is from genome assembly GCA_031415255.1 of Chitinophagaceae bacterium. Lineage (GTDB taxonomy): Bacteria > Bacteroidota > Bacteroidia > Chitinophagales > Chitinophagaceae > JJ008. The sequence goes on from JANORJ010000150.1 coordinate 166, forward strand.
GTGTGAGGATAAATGTTGAATAAGATTAACCGCTGAGATGCAGAGTCGCAGAGTATGTACTGAGTTTGCTCAGGGACTCTGCGTCTCCCCGTCTCTGCGGTTTCATTTTTTCCTTGTCTTTTCTTCCTTTACTTTTATAATATGTTTGTTGATTATCTGATCGTAGGCCAGGGAATTTCAGGAACATGGCTTAGCTACTACTTAGAAAAAGAAGGAAAGAGTTTCCTTGTAATAGATAACAATTTTGAGAACTCTCCTTCCCGTATCGCCGCAGGCATCATCAACCCTGTCACCGGTCGCCGGCATGTAGAAGTGTGGATGGCCAAAGAAATACTTCCCTTTGCATGGCATGCTTATAATAAAATTGGTAAAGAACTAAACATCATCACCATTTCACAAAAAAATATCATTGATTTTTTTCCCAGTCCGCAGATGCGGGTAAGCTTTATGCAAAGGATAGAAGAAAAGGCAGAATATGTTGGTATTCATCCCGAACAAAATCAATTCCTCTCCCATTTCAATTACGAATTTAGTTGTGGTGAAATCAAACCGGTTTATACAGCGCATCTTGAAACGTTGCTGCCAGCATGGCGGCAACAACTAAAAGAAAAAAAAGCACTGCTGGAAGAAGAGTTTAATATCGCAGAATTGAAAATTTCGCAGGAGAAGGTTCAGTATAAAAATATTGAAGCTGGTAAAATCATTTTCTGCGATGGTAACAGTGCCGCCACCAATCCTTACTTTGACTTACTTCCCTTTGCCCCAAATAAAGGAGAAACATTACTGGTTGACATTCCCGATTTGCCACCAACTAATATTTATAAAAAAGGAATGATGCTGGTACCGCTTGCCACACCGGGATTGTGGTGGGTGGGCTCCAACTATGCCTGGAAATTTGATGACGCCAACCCAACAACTGAATTTCGGATAAACACAGGACTACTTTTAAAACAATGGCTAAAAGTTCCTTTCAAGATTATCGCACATCTTTCAGGAGTAAGGCCAGCCACATTGGAAAGAAGACCTTTTGTCGGCCTTCATCCCCTTCATCCAACTATTGGCATACTAAATGGCATGGGAACAAAAGGTTGTTCCTTAGCACCTTATTTTGCCAAACAATTAGCTGACCATCTGTGCCACAATGAAGCAATTAATCCCGATGCAGATATAAAACGTTTTCAGAAAATACTTTCCCGAAAAATTTCCTGATATTATCAAAGCATTACTTTTATAAAATTCTTCAGGTGTTGTGATTAATCATTTCAATATCTGAAAAAATTAATCACACCAAAAAAAAAATTAACTACCAATAAACCTGCTTCTTTACCATGAACAATCCCAACGAATCTCTCTACTCAGTTCCTTCCCGCCTTCGCCGCATGGAAAATATGCATGTTGCTTTCTGGCTGCTGAAAGATATTAGCTGGTGTATGATTTGGAAACCACTTGGCATAGCCATGGTAGTGCCCACCCTTTCAATTGCCATCTGGATAGCCTGGAAAAATCGTCACATAAAAATTGAATGGGCACATAATCTTGCCATTATTTTCTGGATCACCGCCAATTCCTATTGGATGATTAGTGAATTCCTTGGCTTTGATGAAATGATAGTATGGAAAGAATTTACCGGCAAGCACCTTGCATTAATTCCTTTTATAACCGGCGCATTAATACTGCTCTACTATTACGCAGTGCATCGGCCAAAAGAAATAAAGCTGAGTAAATCAGTTACGTTGTAATAACAAGTTGTTGTTTCTTTCTGGATTGCAGATAACGGCGCACAAAGTAGATGATGGTGAGAGTAATCATAGCTTGGATTTTAGTGGTTTTTCAGACACAGGGTTCGAATCAGTTAATAAATTTAAATAATCGATTCCTAATTTGCAAGCCCCGCCTGCTTCTGGTCAATTATTTTTTCGGTTTTATAGGGTTTTCACTTAGTAGATTACAGACAGACAGGTACAAATCTGGTGTGGTCCATTGAAACTCTTCCACGTTTTCAAAAAATTTCTACTCATGCCGCCCAAAA
>JANORJ010000151.1:0-4759 GCA_031415255.1 Chitinophagaceae bacterium
ATGCTTCGCATTTTTTAAAATTTATTCACTTTCTCTAATTACCATCATATGCTTTCTGTAAATCAGCAACCACAATTTTTTTCATCTTGAGCATCGCCTGCATTGCCCGGCCTGCTTTTTCCTTATTGGGGCTTCCAATAAGTTCTCCAAGTTTAGTGGGTACAATTTGCCAGCTTACCCCAAACTTATCTTTCAGCCAGGCACACATACTTTCCTGCCCGCCATCGGCAGTCAATTTATTCCAATAATAATCTACTTCTTCTTGGTCTTTACAATCTACAACAAGAGAAACTCCTTCGTTAAAAATAAAATCATGACCACCGGGTCCATCCATTGATACCATATCATACCCTGCAATATTATACGCTGCATACATCAGTTTACCGGCATATTCGTTTCCTTCCGGATAGGGTGCTTTCATTGTTGTTGCAGAACCAGGGAAAAGATTGGTGTAAAAATCAATGGCTTCTTCCGCCCTGCCCAACACATCATTGGTAAAAAGCAGGGAGGGTGTAATAGACTGGCTATTGCTGTCAGTTTCATGTAACATTACCTGCCAGGTAACACCATACTTATCTTTTGTCCATCCGTAACGTTCACTCCACGGATATTTATCAATTGGCATTAATGCAGTGCCACCGTCTGACAGTTTGTTCCATGTAGCATCTGTTTGTTCAATGCTTTGGCATCGCACAAAAAAGGAGATTGACGGATTTATTTTAAACATCGGTCCGCCGTTCAGCGCCATAAATTTTTTTCCATTCAGTTCAAAAATTTGAACCATACCTGTATCGACAACCATTTTTGAATTATCAAAAACAGTGCAATAAAATTCAGCGGCTTCTTTTCCTTTGCCATCAAACCAGAGACAGGGGTATATTTTGTTTGACATGTTATTATTTATTTTGACAATTAACCATCCAATTTATTCCGAACTGATCAGTACAGCTTCCAAAATAAGCTCCCCAAAACATATCTTGCAGGGGCATAGTTATGATTCCACCTGCGGATAATGCACCGAACAACCTGTCAGTTTCTTCTTTGGTATCTGGTTCCAAATTAAGGTTTACATTATTACCTTTTATTACTGTAAAGCCCATTTCCGCAGGCGCATCTGTTCCCATCAGCATGTGGCCGCCAGTAATGGAAAGTTCAACATGTACCACCAGATTTTTCAATGCATCAGGTGTAGGTGGCATTCCTTCCATAGGCGGCATATCTCCAAAACGCATAATGCCATTGCCGGTAAACTCGCCACCAAATATTGTTTTATAAAAATTAAAAACTTCTTCAGTTTTGTTGGGGAAGTTTAAGTATGTGCTGGTTCTTGCCATTGGTATAATTTTTTTTGTTACGAATTTGTTTCAGTATAATTTTTAAAATTATTTAGTATTGCCTGCCAGCCACCTCTTTGCAATTCTAATGTGTTCATGCCTTCTGCTTCAAAGCTTTCTTCAATAAAAGTTTTATCATCTTCTCTTATAAATGTTATAGCAGCAGTTCGCCCATCATCCATGGTGTATTTAATACTTTCATTTTCTATTACTTCTGTATAAATGCCGCCAAAGTCAAAACTAAAACTACCATCCTTTGCAGCCATAGTAGTTGAAAACTTTCCACCAGTTCTTATATCGTTTTCGGCTTTGGGACAATGCCAGTCATCAGAGGCATGGCACCAGTTTACAATATGCTCCGGCGCAGTCCAGCTGTTCCAAACTTTTTCTACCGGTGCATTTACTTCAGCTTCTATGGTTATCATTGTCTTGGCGGTGCCTTCAGCTAATGCTTTTACTTTTTCCAATGCGTTCGGCCACATTTTTGCAAACATTTCTTTGAATTCAGCAGCGATGTCCATAGCAACAGATAATGTTGTAGTCCCATTTTCACCTGTTAGTGTATAGTTTTCTGTAGAGCCGGCCCATACTTTTACTTTATCGCTGGTAGTATCTTCCACACCCTCTTTTACTTCACCCAAGTGTTGAAATGACATGTATTCATTTGGTTTGTTTGCCGCCACCATACTTACCATGCCGCTTCTTTCCGGGCCCAGAAATAAAACTTTAGACCCTTCTTTCCAATTATCAGTTTCCGCATAGGAGCCTTCGTAGAAAGCACTGGTCCATGCTTTGTAAGAATCCAGGTTCCAGAGCATCTCCCATACTTTTTCTTTGGAGGCATCGATGTTAGTAGAAAAATTAATCTTTTCCATATGGCTTATTTTATTTGTAATTTTTTTGTTGCTTTTATTTTTGATTTTGCAAGATTTTCTTTTGCCCTGAATTTTACTATTCTTGTTATCAGTGTAAGTGGAAGGGGCTTATCAAGCGGAAATTGTACCGTTCCTTTTCCTCCTTTGTAAGCTGTCAATTCTTTTTTAAATGCATCAGCTCCCCTTGGTGCCGGATAAACACTTATATGATTTGTAAAACCGGCAAAGAATATAAGCACACCGTGGAATTTATATCCGGCTATTCCATAGCTGATCACTTCTTCTGTCTGCGGCGGTGCTGCTGCCTTTATCGTTTTGCGAATTTTCTTAAGCAGGGTTTGTGTAGCCGGGGGAAATGCTTCAATGTATTCGTCGACGGTTTTAGCTGGAACTCTTTTCATTGCTGTTGCCATAATCGTTTGCTTGATGTGGGCTATTACTTTTCCAGAATAGTTTTCAAATTCACCAGGTTCTTCTGCATATCTTTTCCTACCAAAGTTGGCATGAACAGGTTCATAAAGTTTCCCGGAAATTTTGATTTGCCATAAAAGGCATTGGACACCGTTGTTCCGCCATCTACAGCTGTTACCGTAGTGATTGCATTGTTAGTTCCTTCAAAAGGTTTTTTAAAACGAACTTCTACTTCCATGCTTTCGCCGTCGGTTAATTTTTTTATTTCCTGTTCACCGATGCCTACGTTTTTATTGTCACTTGTCCAGGATGATATGGCCCCAACAGTTCCGTCGGTGCCAGTATAAATCAATTTGATATTCGGATCTTTCATTATCCAGACACTGTAGTATTCCTGATTTTTCAACAGTTTGAGATAGTTGAATACTTCTTGTTTTGATTTACTGATGGTGATCTTTTTTTCAACATTGAATTCTCGTGGTGTAAAAAAGGCAATGATAAGGAACAGGGCTACCAGACTTCCCAGCACAAGTAAGATGGTGATTAAGATGTTCATTTTTTTTGTTGGTTTTAGTTGACAAATAAAGCTAATTAATTTTTGGATTTTTTATCCAAATGGCCAAAGTTATTATTGAATTTATGCCTGAGGTTGGTGTAGGGGGAAACAGCGGTTAAAGACCGGGATAAATACGGAGCAAGGCTATGCTTAGTTAGTTTTTTAGGATAAAATCATATAGTTTTTTTGCCACGGATTACACAGATTTCCACAAATTAGATTACGCATAATCTGTGTTCATCCGTTTAATCTGTGGCTGTATTTAATTATTTTGCTTCCAGGTATTACATAAGCGAATCTATTGGTACAAAAGGCGCATTTATTTTCTGGATTACTTCTTTGTTCCGTAAAGTCAAACAGTTTATTTTGCCACAGATTACACAGATTTCCACAAATTAGATTACGCATAATCTGTGTTCATCCGTGTAATCTGTGGCTGTATTTAATTATTTGCTTCCAGGTATTCCGGAAGAGCTTTGCTGATAATATGTGTCCAGCCTTCGGCAAAACTGTTTTTTGCAAAATCTGGATTGTCAGTAACAAATGTTTCCAATCCGGTATGAGTGAGTTTGATTTTTGTTTTATCTCCTTCGGGGAATAATTCAAATTCTACCAACGAATTGCCGGGCATACCTTCATACCGCCAGGTATAACTTAGCTTTTTCATCGGCACCACTTCTTTTACTTCGCAGTGATGGACATAAGTTTCGCCTTTTCTTCCTTCGCCGCTGAATTGAAAAGTAAAACCAACTTCCGGTTTAAAGGAAGGAATTTTAAAATACCAGTTGTCCATTTCTTCTTTGCTGGTAATAGCACTCCATACTTTTTCAATAGATGTATTTAGCAGCCGTTCTATTATAATTGGTTCGTTAGCCATGTTGCATAGTTTGTTTAATGAATATCTGCAAATAAAAACCTTGAAATGGAACCACATAGTCACATAGCACACAATAGAGGGGAACACATAGTTTTCTATGTGAGATCCTATGTTTCTATGTGACTATGTGGTTCGAATATATTAATCGTTGCTTTATAAGGAGTTCAATTTTTTATTTCTAAATAATATATTATCTACCGAATATTTTCCGCTGCCCATTATAAAAACGATGACCGATAATCCAATGAACAGGAAGACCAGTTCTTTCTTATCAAAAGGATCAGCAGCATGGGCTTTAAAATAAGCCACACACATACTGAATAAAATAGGAATTACAGAAAGACGGGTAAGGAAACCAAGTGTAACCAGTATGCCACAAAAGAACTCTGCAAATATTACCAGGTTGTATGAAAGTTTGGCACCAATGCCGATAACATCCTGCATCATTGGTAGGTAAGTATTGTACATATCAATTTTCATCCAGCCATGCCAAATAAAAAGGCCGCCTAATAATAAACGAAGCAGGAGAGCAGCCAAATCAGCGTTTAACGGCCTGAGGTCAACTAGGAAATTTTTCATTTTGTTGATTTTGTATTTGATGTGTTTACTGGATAACCAATCGGTTATAAATATAGAAAGCCTTTTGGGTACGCAAAGTTTAATTGAAAATATTTTTTAAGAGAATTGGTCAGGTAACCCAACTGCA